>NZ_JBAURI010000187.1:0-4475 GCF_049581145.1 Bradyrhizobium sp. | reverse complement strand
CGGCAGGGGCGCTGCCAGCGCGAACATCCGGTAGCCGGCGCCAAGGTGCCCATGGTGACCCGGCAGGCTCGGGGTTTGCGATTCGCCCGCGGTTGGGACGGAGCCCGGCGCGAGACTTTCGATGCCGAGCTGCGGAAAGGCCCGCGCCAGATCGCCCAGCAGTCGCGGTCGCTCGGAAGCGGGCGCCGCACCGAGCAATTGCGCGGCCGCGACGATCTGGGCCGGCCCATTGTCGAATGACGTGTCGGGCGCGCCGGAGCGATGCAGCAGAAAGACCGCGGTGATGATGAGGTGAAGGGCCGCAATCGAGACGATCACCAGCGCTGCGATCTGCCCGCGGATGCCTCTGAGATTCAGAAAGCTGAACAGCTTCATGATCGATCGTTCGCCGCTGCCGCCGCTTCGACCGTCGGCGTGAACAAATAGCCTCCGGATCGCACCGTCTTGATCAGCGTGGCTTGCTGCGGATCTGGTTCGATCTTGCGGCGGATGCGGCTGACCAGCACGTCGATGCTGCGCTCGAACGAGCCGGCATTGCGGCCTTGCGTGAGATCGAGCAGGCTCTCGCGCGACAGCACGCGGCCGGGCCGTTCGCAGAAGGTGCGCAACAGGTCGAACTCGGCGCTGGTCATCGCGACCCGCGCGCCAGCCGGATTACGTAACTCGCGCCGCCTGACGTCGATCCGCCAGCCGAGAAAGCTCAACGCGGTGGCGCCCTCGGTGGCGCTCGCGGTCCAGGCGGCGTCGCGGCGGCGCAGCACCGCGTTGATCCGCGCCAGCAGTTCGCGCGGATTGAAGGGCTTCGCCAGGTAATCGTCGGCGCCCATCTCGAGCCCGACGATGCGGTCGACGGCTTCGCCGCGCGCGGTGAGCATGATGATCGGGGTCTGCGATTCCGCACGCACCTTGCGGCACAGGCTGAGACCGTCCTCGCCCGGCAGCATGACGTCGAGGATGAGCAGATCGACGCGATGGTCGGTCATTGCCCGCGCCATCTCGCGGCCGTCGGCCACCGTGGTCACGTTGCAGGCGTTGGTGCGCAGATACTTCGCGATCAACGCCCGGGTCTCGCGGTCATCTTCGACGACAAGGATGTTGGGCGATGCCTGGGCCATGCGCAAGCTTTGTCGGTGATTCGCCTCCCGTGGCGAAGGATTTTTGTTTCCAGATGTTTCCAGCCCTGTTCCCGTAACAGGGCGCAACATGCCGGCACGCCCTCTGAAAGGACCCGTTAAGGACACGAACCGTAGCGTCGTGACGTCTCGCACGAACTTTCGGGAAGCTATCATGACCTCAATCTCGGCGACCTCCAGCACCACCTACCAATCGCCTCTGCAGAGGCTGCAGGCTGAACTGCAGTCCGAAATCAGCTCCGGCGCCATCAGCTCGTCGGATCAGTCCGCGCTGTCGTCCGCGCTGACCGATATCAACTCCTCGCTGCAATCGAGCAGCTCCAGCAGTCAGTCGAGCGGCACACAGTCGTCGCCGGGCAATCTGCAGTCGAAGATCTCGAGCCTGATCGCGGGCGAAGTCTCCAGCGGCCAGCTCACCAGCAATCAGGCCACCGAGCTGCAGGGGCTGTTTCAAGCGGCCTTCGCCAATGGCTCTGGCGGTAGCGGCGGTCCTGGCGGTGCCGGTGGCCCCGGCGGTCCGGGCGGCGCCGGTGGTCCGCCTCCCGGCGGTCCTCCGCCCTCGGGTGGGGCGGGAAGCACCAGCAGCTCCTCGAGCAGCAGCTCTTCGAGCAGCAGCAGTTCCGCCGAGGACATCCTGAAGGAGTTTCTCCAGTCGCTGCAGAACTCGCTGTCGACATCGACATCGACGTACAGCGCGACCGGCAGCGCCGCCAGCACCGGAGCCGCCAGTTCATCGCTCTCGGCTCTCCTGATCAACTACCAGTCGTGAACCGCCGCGGCGCAGCTCCGCTGCGATCATTCTGCCAGAATGCTGGATGATCGCCGCACCTCGTGCTGGAACCGGGCTCGCGTTGCGCTGACATGATTCGCATGCGATCCGCCGCATCGTTTGCTGATTCGTTCCACGGAACCTGAGCGAATTGCCGCTTCGCAAAATCGAAAATGCGCGCCGCACGCGGAACACGGCACGCGTTCTCCGGTTCTCTCCCCACGCATTTCTGATCAGGGAGACAAACCAGATGCTAACAAAATATGCCACGACCGCTTTGGTCGGTTCCATGCTGTTCGCAAGCGTTGCGCTCGCGGAAACGCCGACGACTTCGGACCGTGCCGCGGCCGCTGCACCTGCGAGCGAGGCCTCGTTGCACGGCGACTGGCGAACCTCCAAGGTCGTCGGTCTCAGCGTCTATGACAATGCCAATGAGAACGTGGCTTCGATCAATGACCTGTTGATCGACAAGAGCGGGAACGTCAAGGCCGCCGTGCTCAGCGTGGGTGGCGTCCTCGGTGTCGGCGCGCGCCTGGTCGCGCTGCCGTTCGATCAGGTGAAGTTCGTCGACGAGCCGGTGCCTTCCACCACGGCGTCCAGCGCGCCAGCCTCGGCGGACCGGCCCGGCTCGACCGCGACGACCGGCTCGGCCAGCACCACGACGGGCTCGACCAGCACTTCGTCCTCGATGACCGCATCGAAGCCGAATCCCTGGTACCCCGATCACGCCGTGATCAACGCGACCAAGGACCAGCTGCAGGCGATGCCCGAGTTCAAGTTCACCACCGAGTAACGTCGGCGGTTTGGTGGCTTGTCAAAAAAGCGCGCCCGGGGTTTCCGCCCGGGCGCGTTTGATGTGTCCGTATTGATATTTGTCCGTATTGAGAAGAGCGTGACGCGTCGTGCGGCGATCAGTGCCGCGCCACGCTCAGTTCGTCTTCACCAGCGGGCAGCCGCCTTTGTCCAGCGGACGGAAGGCTTCGTCGCCGGGCACGGTCGCGATCAGCTTGTAGAGATCCCACTCGCCCTTGGATTCTTCCGGCTTCTTGACCTCGAACAGATACATGTCGTGCACCATGCGGCCGTCGATGCGGATCTTGCCGCCATGCGCGAAGAAGTCGTTGATCGGCGTCGCGCGCATCTGCTCCATCACCTTGGGCGCCTCATCGGTACCGATGGCCTCGATCGCCTTCAGGTAATGCATGGTCGCCGAATAGAGCCCGGCCTGGATCATGGTCGGCATGTGCCCGACCTTGTCATAGAAGCGCTTCGAGAAGGCGCGGGTCTCGTCGTTCATGTCCCAGTAGAAGGCGTCGGTGACGATCAGTCCTTGGGTCGCCTTGATGCCGAGCGCATGCGTATCGGTGATCTCCTGCAAGAGCGCGATCATCTTCTGGCCGCCCTGGGTGATGCCGAACTCGGCGGCCTGCTTCAGAGCGTTGGTGGTATCGCCGCCCGCATCGGCGAGCGCGATGACCTTGGCCTTGGAGGCCTGCGCCTGCAGCAGGAAGGAGGAGAAGTCGGACGAGTTGAGCGGATGACGGACCTCGCCAAGCACCTTGCCGCCGCTTTCCTTGACCACGTTGGCGGCGTCGCGTTCCAGCGCCTGTCCGAACGCATAGTCGGCGGTGACGAAGAACCAGGTATCCTCGCCGCGCTTGACCATCGCTCGGCCTGCGACGTTGGACAGCGCGTAGGTGTCGTAGGTCCAGTGCACCGTGTTCGGCGAGCATTGGCTGCCGGTGATGTCGGAGCTGCCGCCGCCCGAATTGATGTTGATCTTGTTCTTCTCGCGCGTCAGCGCCGAGATCGGCAACGCCACCGAGGAGGTCGGGACGTCGAAGATCGCATCGACCTTGTCGTTGTCGTACCAGTTGCGGGCGATGCCGAGGCCGACGTCGGGCTTGTTCTGATGGTCGGCGTAGACCACCTCGACCGGCTTGCCCTTCACCTTGCCGCCGTAGTCCTCGACTGCCATCTGTACCGCGGTAACCGACCCCTTGCCGGTGGCATCGGCGTAGAGGCTCGACATGTCGGTGAGCACGCCGATCTTGACGACGTCGTCGGAAATCTGCTGGGCACAGGCCGCGCCGCCAAAGCCGATCACCGCGAAGGCCGCCGCGGCGAGCGCCGTTGCAACTGATTTCATGGTTTCTTCTCCCTAATTTCTTGTTTGCGCCCGGGTTCTATCCGCTTTTGGCCAGGTCCGTAAAGCCGGAGTCGCTCGTCCATGGCAGCGGCGACCAAGACGCAGGCAAACGGGCTTGTTGACGTTCGCCGGCAGAAAACCGCACGCAGCGGGTCTCAAAGCTGCGGCAGCTTGGTCACGCGGGCATTGAGGGTGCCCTGGGCCTGCGCGATAACGCGGAGCGTGTGGGAGTCGAAGGCGATGTCGGCGAGATTGATGCTGGTGATTACAGCCTCCACCCGGACACCATCCTCGCTCTTCTGAAAATCGGTGATCACCGCGGCGAGCTTGCTCTGCGCATCGGCCGCCAGCGGCTTGAGATCGACGGTGGCCTTGTCGGTGAAGGCTCGCTCCAATTGCGGGATGATCACATGCGCCGCAGCAC
>NZ_JBAURI010000186.1:0-15982 GCF_049581145.1 Bradyrhizobium sp. | reverse complement strand
ATCCATCGCCGCGCGACGAATTGATGGGTTTTGCAAGTGCTCGCCCATCCTACGCCTTCGTTTCATATGATCAGGACTTCGGAAACGACGTACTAATGAGCAGCCTTCCTACCATCGCCTGCCTCGGCGCCGGCCGCATGGGCCGCGGCATCGCGGTCGCGTTCGCCTATGCCGGCCATGCCGTCATCATGATCGACGTCAAGGCGGAGCGTTCGGCCGAACAATTCGCCAGGCTCGAAGCCGAGGCGCTCGACGAAGTCAGCAAGACGTTGGCGTCGCTCGCGCGGTTTGGACTGCTGACGGCGCAGGACACCGAGACCGTGATCGCGCGGGTCTCGGTCGTCCCCTCACACGATGGCGCCGCGGCGCTGGCCGGCGCCGGCATGGTGTTCGAAGGCGTCCCTGAAATGGTCGATCTCAAGCGCGAGGTGCTCGCTGCGGCATCGAGATGCGTGGGCCCCGATGTCATCATCGCCTCGACCACCTCGACCATCCTGGTCGACGACCTCTCCAGCGCGGTCGAGCACCCGCGCCGCTTCCTGAACGTGCATTGGCTGAACCCGGCCTATCTGATTCCGCTGGTCGAGATCTCGCCGGGGACGGCGACCGATCCGGCCGTCATCGCCGAGGTCAAGACCCTGCTCGAAGGCATCGGCAAGGTGCCGGTGGTGTGCGCGGCCACGCCTGGCTTCATCGTGCCGCGCATCCAGGCGCTGGCGATGAACGAGGCGGCGCGCATGGTGGACGAAGGCGTCGCCAGCGCCGAGGACATCGACAAGGCGATCCGCTACGGCTTCGGCTTCCGCTACGCCGTGCTCGGGCTGTTGGAGTTCATCGACTGGGGCGGCGGCGACATTCTCTATTACGCCAGCCGCTACCTCGAAGGCGCGCTCGGCAGCGACCGCTATCGCGCCCCGGACGTGATCGCGCGCAACATGAGCGAAGGCCGCATCGGCCTACGCACCGGCGCCGGCTTTTTGGATTATTCCGGCCTCGATATCGACGCCTATCGCGAGCGGCGCCTCGCCGCGCTGGTCGACCTGCTCCGGCATTTCGGATTGGCCCGACCGCCGGTGCTCTGAGGGCTGGAGCGCAGATTGGAGCCCACTGGGGCGGGCCCGTGGAGGAGCGGGTCACCACTGCCAACACATGTTCCCGATCAGGCGTTTCGCATAGCACGGGCGCTCCCGCCCAGCCGGCCTATCGGCCAGCCTGAATGCCCTGCAGGTCAAGCACGCGCTGCCTGGTTTTGATATACAAGCAATGCCCGTACACGTTGGTCTCGCCCGTGCCCCCGAGCATTGAGATGCTCTCGAGGTTGCAGTTCGTGTCGCGATAGGTGATCCAGACGCGTTCCGAAGCTGTCAGTCGCTTCAAGATTTCCGCGCTGTCGGTGACCTCGTCTTTCGCCGGGTGCTTGAGTTGCTCAACCCAGTCGCCATACAAGCGATTGAGAATCAAATCTGCGGAAGTCCTGGCTTTTTCGTTGCAATTGTCGATTGCCGGCGTGACGCCGCCGCTCTTCGCAAGGCAAGCCTCCAACTTGGCATCGATGGTCGCGAGTTCGGACGACACTTGCGCAGAGGCCGAGCCGCACATCAGGGCCCAACAAATCCCGATACCCAGTAGCTTCACGATCAGTGCTCGCGCAAGTGCGATAGAGACTGGATCAATCTATCTCATTAGACCCCGTTTGGGAATGGCCTCAAGTGCCGACATGGACCTCGAAGCCGGGCTCGCCGTGCGGCGTACGATGTCCTTCACACTCTTGATGTCTGCCGCTACCCTCTCCGGCAGGCGCGGAGACCTCTGGCGCGGCCTTTGACGGCGGATGCAACAACCCACGCAGGAACGTAAGGATTGAAAGGCAAAAGCGACCTCGGCCAAGGGCGGCCAGCATTGCGGGGATCAAAATGCGAAAGACGCTTGTCACAATTCTCTGCTCGGCGCTGATGGCGGCGTCGTCCATCCAAGCGGCCGCTGCAGCGGAACATCATATCCGCAAGGCAAGCCGCAAACCGGTCGTGGTCAATGACCAGCACCGCAATTCCAACAATGAACAACCCCACGATTCCAATATCGACGGCATGTGCGGCATATTTCCTGGCCCATGCCAATGAGAAACAGGGCAGGCGAATCGCAATCCAATCGTCGCGCATCGGAGCGCAGGTCGCCCCCAATCGGCGTCGCAGGTTGAGCCCCGCGTCCGTTACCAAAACGCTTGACCGGCGTTGGTAATTCTATCGCGTTCAGTTGCACCACAAGTTCAACCGTCCCAATTATCTGAGTCATGGATGATCGGCGTTGCCTTGGGCCACCAAGCCTCGCGCAATCTGCTGGCAATCTGCCAAAGCGGCGCAATGGTGAAACCTAATCCGGCGATGGCATGGATCACGACCATGGCAGCAAAAGCATATGGCGCGCGGCCTAGACTCCCATAAAGAGCGCGCCCGCCAATATCCAGATCGGCGCCCGTCCCCGCATGGACGCCTTCACTGTCTGCTCAAGAAATTCCGGCTTCCGGTCGTCGGATCGCATTGTTGTGGGCTCCAATCGCCCTGCTACGAGTTCTAGCCAAACACGTCCTGCAGGGCGCCTTCCCGCACCACGGCGACGCCATCGAGTTCGATCGTGGTGCCCATCATCGGCAGGTCGAAATGACCGGCGGTATAGCGGCCGGCGAACTCGTTCGCGCCGGTCGAAAACAGGAAATTGCCCGACACCGCGCGCAGCTCGGTGCCGTTGGTATCGCGCTGGTCGTACATCGACAGCGCCTCGTAGCGCGCGCCCGGATTCATGCCGAAGCCGACATGCGACACCGCATAGGCCTCGCGGTCGCCCCACGCCGCGAGATAGGCGCGCATCATGGTTGCGTCCGCGCCCTCACCCTCGAGCTCGGTGACGTAGTCGTCCTTCAGGGTCATCCTGACCGGCGAGACCAGATAGCGCTTGAAGGTGAGATTGATGTCGCCGGGGGCCATCACCAGCGTCCCGTTGACGGTGCCGCTCTTCGGAAAACTGACGACGATGCCGCCGGGCCAATGCGCCAGCGTGCCCGGCCGGTCGGTCCAGCCCCAGACGCCGACGGTCGAGGCGCCGGCCATGTCGACGTCGAGATTGGTGCCGGCCTTCGAGGTCACGCGCATCCGTTTCGTGCCGCGCAGCAGCTTTGCCGCCGCCCGCACCCGCTTCTCCAGCGCGGTATCCGGCACCATGCGTTCGAGCGCCTCGGGATGCTCGTTGGAAATGACGAGAATGCGCGCGCCGGCTTTGAGGATCTCCGGCGTCTCCACCGCGTGCATCAGCCCTTCGATGGTGCAATCGACCACGAAGCCCGCCTGCTGCAGCGCGGTCACGACGGGCGAGAGCCGCTGGATGGCTTCGCTCGCGCCGGTGGAACGCACCGGCACCACATGCCGGTTGCGCGGGGTCGGCACGATCAGGTGAAACGGCCGCGCGCCCATCCGCAGCAGGGCCAGCTCGGCCAGATGCACGTTCAGCGCACGGGACTGCGTCTCCGACAGGATCGCAGCCGTATCGCCCGCCTTGACCGCGCAGCGTTCGAAAATCTCGCAGAACGCGTCGATCCATTTCGCTTCGATGCGGTCCGCCAGCATGCTCTGTTCTCCGCTTTTTGGGCCCGTATTTTTCGGCTTGTATCAGACTTCCGGGAAGCCGCGCAGCAAATAGGACCGTAAGCCCCCCAACAGGCCGTTGAGCAGCAGCCCCAACAGCGAGATCGTGATCAGGGGGACGAACATGTCGACCGCCTGAAAGGTGCGGGCCGCCGTGACCAGCAGGTGACCGAGCCCGTCGGTCGAGGTGATCATTTCGGCCAGAAACACCACGATGCAGGAAATCACCAGACCAATGCGGCAGCCGGCCAGGATCGATGGCGCCGCCGCCGGCAGCACAACCCGGAGAAGCACCTGGCTGCGCGGCGTGCCGGCCGCCATCGCCGACCAGATCAGCTTCTGTTCCACCGTCGATGCGCCGTAATAGGTCGACAGCAGGATCGGAAACAGCGCGTCGGCGGCGACCAGCGTGATCTTGGATTCGTGACCGAAGCCGAGGATCAAGAGCAGCGCCGGGTAGAGCGCCACCTTGGGCAACGGCGCCAACACCCGCACGATCGGACGCACCACGGCGTTGATCGCGGGGCTGGCCGCCGCCGCAAGCCCGATGCCGACACCAAGAATGACCGCGATGGCAAATCCAGTGAACAGCCTGAACAGGGTGGAGGCGATTTCCTCCTGGAACGCCGCGGTCATGAGCTGTTCGACCAGCCGCGCGAAGACACGACCCGGCGGCGGCAGCAGCGTGACCGGCGCATAGCCGAACGACACCAGAAACTGCCACAACGCCACCAGGAGTGCGATCGGCACCAGGCCGAGCAGGAGATCGGTGCTGGCGGAGCGCGCGGTCATGAAAAGCTCAAGGGCAGATCGAACTGCGGCTTCGACCACCGCACCAGACGGGCGCGCAGTTTTTCGAACACGGCATCGAGGCCGATGCCCATCGCGCCGATGATGATGATCATGGCGAACACGGTATCGTACTGTCCCATGTCGAGCGCGTTGAACAGGATGTTCCCGGCACCCGATTGCCGCGCGATCATCTCGCTCGTGACCATGGTGATCAGCGCCAGCACCAGCCCGGTGCGGCAGCCGGTCAGGATCTCCGGCAACGCAGCCGGCAGCACGATGCGCAGCATGCGCTGCGCCGCCGAGAGGCCCATCGCCGCCCCCGACCACAGCATCTTCTCTTCGACCGCTTTGGCGCCCTCGAAACTATGATAGATCACCGGCAGGCTGACACCGAGGAAGATCACCAGCGTCTTGGCGAGATCGCCGACACCGAGCCACAGCATGATGATCGGCATCAAGGCCGCCTTCGGCACCGGATAGATCACCATCAGCAGCGGATTGAACAACGATGCCACGACGCGGCTGCGCCCCATCAGCAATCCAAGCGGGATGGAAAACGCGACAGCGGTACCGAAGCCGAGCGCCATGCGCCGCAGCGACGCCAGGATATTGATCCAGGCCTCCTGGTCGCCGAGAATGGCGGGAATGGCGCGGATCGCCTGGGTCGCGGTCGGGAAGCTGTCGTTGTCCAGCGCAAGCGAAGCCAGTTGCCAGGCCGCAAGCAGCCCGAGGCAGGCCAGCAAGGGCGCAATGCGTGAAACCAGAGTGCGGATTGCGATCACGGCTGCAGCTCGTTGTCACCGGTATCGTCGAACATGCGTTCGATGTCGACGACATATTTCTGGTAGCGGGGATCGAGCAGAAGCTCGGTGCGGCGGCGCGGGCGCGGCAGATCGATATCGACGACCTGCCTGATCCGGCCGGGCGAGCGCGACATCATCACGACCTTGTCGGACAGAAACACCGCTTCATCGACCGAATGCGTGACGAACAGCACGGTCTTGCGGTCGCGCTCCCAGATATTCAGCAGATCATTCTGCAGCCGTGTCCTCGTATGGGCATCGAGCGCGCCGAACGGCTCGTCCATCAGCAGCACTTCGGGATGATAGGCCAGCGTCCGCGCCAGCGCGACGCGCTGTTTCATGCCGCCGGAGAGCTCCTTGGGGTAGAAGTTCTCATAGCCCTTGAGCCCGACCATCTCGAGCAATGCGCGGCTCTGCGCCTCGGCTTCCCCAGGCTTCACGCCCTGCTGGCGCGGGCCGTACATGACGTTGCCGAGCACGCTCTTCCAGGGAAACAGCGCGAACTCCTGAAACACCGGCCCGCGATCGGGACCGGGGCCCGTGATCGCCCTGCCCTTCATCCGGGCTGAGCCTTGTGTCGGATGGACGAACCCGCCGACGATATAGAGCAGTGTCGACTTGCCGCAACCGGACGGACCGAGGATCGAGACAAAGGCGCCACTCTCGATGGTGAGCGAGATGTCCGACAACGCGAGATGGTCGTGGCGGGTGGAGGTCTGAAACACCTGGGAGACATGGTCGATCTCGATCATCGCCGTCGCAGGCGTCGGCGCGGGCGCGCGCTCCAGCCGGACATCCGAGCGCTGCGCTGCCTTCATTCCCAAATCTCGTGTCGGCCATTAACCATCGGGCACTGCACCCTTTCCTGTCATGTCAGGTCGAACCTTAGCGGAAAACCTCTGGCCATGGCATGCGGCTTCGGTGGACAGCCTGCGCATAGTTCAAGCAAAGCCTGAGTTCAAGCAAACAACCCGGTTTAAGCAAACCATGGCCACTCGGCCGGACCGTCATGCGTGACGGCGCCGCCAGGCGCCTGCCCGACCAGCCGTGCATATTTTGCAAGCGCCCCTGCCCGGTGTCGCGGCGGCCGCGGCGTCCAGGCCAGCCGCCGCTCGGCAAGCTCGTTGTCGGCGAGCAGAACATCCATCCGGCGCGCGCCCGCATCGATCCGGATACGGTCGCCATCGCGCACCAGGGCCAGCGGACCGCCGATAAAGGATTCCGGCGCGACATAGCCGATGCACATGCCGCGCGTTGCCCCGGAAAAGCGACCGTCGGTAATCAGGGCCACCTTCTCTCCCATGCCCTGCCCGTAGATCAGCGCGGTCACGCCCAGCATCTCGCGCATGCCGGGACCGCCGACAGGGCCTTCGTTGCGGATCACCAGGACCTCGCCGGCGGCATAGCTGCGGTTGCGGACGGTGGCGACACAAGCCTCCTCGTCCTCGAACACGCGCGCGGCACCCTCGAACACCAGGCTTTTCAGGCCGGCGACCTTGATGACGGCGCCATCGGGACAAAGATTGCCCTTCAATACCGCGACACCTCCATCCGCCATGATCGGCGCTCCGGGGCTGACGATGATCTCGCCATCCGGCGCGTTGGCAGCGCCATACTCTTCGGCGAGCGTCCGGCCCGTGATGGTGAGGCACGCGCCGTCGATGTGGCCGCTCTCGACCAGCGCGCGGATCACCACGGCGGCGCCGCCGATGTCGTAGACGTCCTTGGCGGTATATTTGCCGCCCGGCCGCAGATTGCCGATCAGCGGCGTCCGCGCGAAGACGTCGCCGACATCGTCGAGCGTAAAGCAGATGCCGGCCTCGTTGGCGATCGCCGGCAGATGCAAAGCCGCATTGGTCGAGCCGCCGGTCGCTGCGACAATGGCCGCGCCGTTTTCCAGCGCTTTGCGGGTGACGATCTCGCGCGGCAACGGGCCGCCGCGCGCCAGCAGCTGCATCACCTCTCGCCCGGCCTGGCGCGCGACCTGCGCGCGTTCGGCATAAACCCCGGGGATCATCGAGACGTTGGGCATTGTCAACCCCATCGCCTCGGACACCATGGCCATGGTGTTGGCAGTGAACTGCCCGGCGCAGGCGCCGATGGTCGGCAGGCAGCTCCGTTCGATGCCTTCGAGCGTCGCGGCATCGATGTCACCGGTCATGAAGCCGCCGACGGCTTCATAGGAATCCAGCACGGTGAGCGTCTTGCCCTCGAACCGGCCCGGCAGCGCGCTGCCGCCATAGATGAAGATCGACGGCACGTTGCAGCGGACCATCCCCATCATCACGCCGGGCAGCGTCTTGTCGCAGCCGCCGAAACCGATCAGTGCGTCATAGGCCAGCCCGTGGACGACGGCCTCGATGGAATCGGCAATCAATTCGCGCGAGAACAGCGAGAATTTCATGCCCTCGTGGTTCATGCTGATGCCGTCGGAGACGGAAATGGTGGTGAATTCGCGCGGCGTGCCGCCGGCTTCCGCGATTCCCGCTTTCGCCGCCTCGACCTGGAAGTCGTGGGTCATGTTGCAGGGCGTCTGCTCGCCCTTCATGCTGACCACCCCGACCATCGGTTTCGCAAGGGCCAAATCGTCCAGCCCCATCGCGCGCATGAAGGCGCGATGCGGCGCACGATCGAGCCCATCGGTCGTCACGCGGGATCGCCACTTCTTCATGCCCAATTCTCCGCCGCCCGCCCCGGCCGGGACCGGGACACACAGGATCGTTCGCTCGACACGGTCGCTGCTACTGCAACGGCGCGACGATGGTCGGATGCTTGAATTGTGCGACGTCCATCTTCGGCAGCATCCCGGTCTCGGCATAGATGTCGAGCATCTTCTGGATCGCCGGGAAATTCGGCGCGGCGCCCGGATCGCGGCCGAAATCATTGTCCTTCAGCAGGTAGGTATCAAGCACCGGAATCGGCGCCTTCAGCACCTCAGAAACCACTTTCAAAGTCTCTTCGCGATTGGCCAGCGCCTTCTTCATGCCGGTTGTGATATCGCGCACGTAAGCCCTTGCCAGTTCAGGATTCTTGTCGACGAAGTCGGCGCGGCAGGCTTCCAGGATATGGACGATGTTCGGCATGGCCTGATTGAGGGAGAACAGCTTGCGTATGCCGCCCTTGGCCTCGGCGTGTGCCGCGAAAGGCTGGTTCATGTTGACGGCGTCGACGCGACCCTGCCGCAGCGCGTCCTCGGACACGGCAAAGCCGACCTCGACCAGCTTGATGTCCTTCGCGGGATCGACCCCGTTCTGTTTCAGCAGCATGTTGAACGGTCCCTGGGTGCCGCCGCCGATCACGGAAATTCCGACCGTCTTGCCCTTGAGATCGGCAATGGTCTTGATCGGCGAATCGTCCTTGACCGCCCAATAGACCGAGAAGCCGCCGGGTTTCTCGAACACGTGCTGCGCCACGATATAGGCCTTGAGATTGCCCCCGACGACACCATTGGCAAGCGACAGCGGCGCCTGGGTCGCGCAGTCGAGCGCGCCCGCGGCGAGCGCCTGCGTCATCGGTGCGGTGCCTTGAAACTGCGTCCATTCGATATTGTAGGTCTTGCCGATATCGGGAAACTCGGCAGGCCGGCGCATCATCCAGTATTTGGATTCCTCGGCCGGGATGGTCCAGCCGACGCGGATGGTCTGCTGCGCCTGCGCCGCGCCCAGGCTCGCCACGAGGCTCGCCAACAGCGACGCCGCCGCGCCGGCCGCCATGACCCAATTCGAAACCATCCGCATCGTGCCCACTCCGCCATACCGCCGCCGAACAGGCGCGCCCTGAAAAGCCGAATGTTTCATGGTTCAAACAATCAGGCAAGCCATTGGACGGCTGCATGGATTTGCTCAACCGGACTCGAACTATGCTAAGGCAGGCAAGACCGCAGCACGGGAGGAACTCGATGACTGGCAAAGCGCCGGGCGGCCAAAGCGCCGAAAAGCTCGGCTATCTCGGGCTCGGCATGATGGGGTTTCCGATGGCTCGGCGCCTGCTTGGGGCAGGCTATGACGTGGCCGTCTGGAACCGGTCGGCCGGCAAGGCCGCGGCATTGGCTGAGGCCGGGGCCAAATCGGTGGCCAGTCCGGGCGAGGTCGCGACCACCGCGAGCATCATCTTCATGTGCGTGACGGACGCTGCCGCCGTGCAACAGGTGGTGTTCGGGTCCGCCGGCCTTGCGGCCGTCCCCGGCGCGGACAGGCTGGTCGTCGATTTCTCATCGATCCATCCCGAGGCGGCGCGCAACATCGCGGCGCGGCTGAAGGCCGCCAACGGCATGCGATGGATCGACGCGCCGGTCTCGGGGGGCACCAAGGGCGCGGAGGAAGGCACGCTCGCGGTCATGGCCGGCGGCGAGGCAGCCGACATCGAGCGGGTGCGGCCCTATGTGCTGGCGATGGCGCGACGGCTGACCCATATGGGTCCGACCGGCGCCGGACAGACCACAAAGCTCTGCAACCAGGTGATCGTCGGATGTGCGATGGCGGTGCTCGCCGAAGCGACGCGGCTTGCGGTCAACGCCGGCATCGACGCCGGACGGCTGCCCGAGGCGCTCGCCGGCGGCTTTGCCGATTCCATCCCGCTGCAATTGTTCGTGCCGCGCATGGTGCAAGGGATCCATTCGCCGCCGCTCGGTCACATCGCGACCATGCTGAAGGATCTCGATACGGTGGCCGACCTCGCCCAGGCGACATCGACTCCGGTGCCGATGGCCTCGCTCGCCGCGCAATTGTTCCGATTGGCCAAGGCCGCGCGCGGCGCTAATGTCGATGCACTCGAGATCTACAAACTGTCTGCCGCCGTATCGACGCCTGCAAAAGCCTGAGGACAAGCTTGCGATGTACAGCCCAATCGACGTCAAGACCTCTGCCGACATTCCGGTGCCCGCGCAGATGAAGGCCTGGGTTCTCGGCGGCCCCGACGAACTTTTCCTGCGCGACAAGCCGACGCCGGTGCCCAGGCGCGCCGAGGTGCTGGTCCGCATCGACGCCGTCGCGATCTGCGCCACCGACCTCGAGATCATTCACAAGGGGTCGCCGGCGCGCATCCAGGGCGGCCTGCCCTTCAACAAGAATTTCACGCCGGGCCACGAGTATATGGGCACGGTCGCAGCGCTCGGCCCGGAGGTCGACGAGTTCAGGATCGGCGAGCGGGTCAGCGTCGAGATCCATGCCGGTTGCGGCCAGTGCAAACGGTGCCGCCAGGGCATGTACACCTCCTGCCTGAATTACGGAAAGCCGGAGAAGGGCCATCGCGCCAACGGTTTTACGACCGACGGCGGGTTCGCCGAATATGCGGTCAATCACATCAACACGCTGGTCCGGGTGCCCGACAGCATGACCGATCCCGAGGCGACGCTCGTCGTCACGGCCGGGACCTCGATGTACGGCCTCACCGAACTCGGCGGACTGGTGGCGGGTGAAAGCGTGGTGGTGATCGGCCCCGGTCCGATCGGGCTGCTCGCGGTCGCCGTGGCCAAGGCGCTCGGCGCAAGTCCGGTGATCCTGACGGGCACGCGCGACAAGCGCCTTGCGATCGGCAAGGAACTGGGAGCGGACCGCGTGGTCAATATTGCCCAGGAAGATCCAGTCGAAATCGTGAAGCAACTCACCGGCGGCATCGGCGCGGATTATGTGATCGAGTGCGCCGGCACCGAGCAGACCATCGCGCAGGCCATCCATATGACCAATCGCGGCGGCAAGATCTGCCTTGCGGCGTTTCCGCATGAGCCGGTGACGACCGATATCGCGCATCTCGTCCGCAACAACATCTATGTCTTTGGTATCCGGGGCGAAGGCCGCAGTGCGACGCACCGCGCGATGGAATTGATGGCGGAAAAGCGCTTCGACGCGACCCGGATCCATACCCACACGTTCCCGTTGGCCGACTTGCCGACGGCGCTGCGCTACGCCCGGGAACGGGTCGAGGACGCGATCAAGGTGGTGGTGACCAATCGAGAGGCGAGCATGATGGCGAGCGCAGCGGCGGAATAGGCCGCCCGCTCATACCGAGCAATAGCGCTCCTTGATCTCGTCGTCGGCAAGCAGCTCCCGTGCCGGCGCCTGATGCACGACCGCGCCCTGGTCCATCACATAGGCACGATCGGCAATGTCGAGCGCCAGTTCGACATTCTGTTCGACCAGCAGCACCGTGGTGCCCTGGGCTTTCATCGACCGAAACAGCGCAAACATTTCGTCGACCAGCACCGGCATGATGCCTTCGGACGGCTCATCCAGCATGATCAGGTCGGGCTTGGCGATCATCGCGCGGGCGATCGCCAGCATCTGCTGCTCGCCGCCGGACATCGTCAGCGCTTCCTGATCCAGCCGCTCGGCGAGACGGGGAAAAATCCCGGCGATGCCGGCGATCAATTCCGCCTCGCGCCTCTTTTCCGGCGATGCGACCAGGCCAAGCCTGAGATTTTCCCTGACCGAAAGCCCCTGCACGATCCGCCGTTCTTCCGGCACATAGGCAAGACCGAGCGCGAACCGGGCATGGGCGGGCAGCGTCAACAGTTCCTTGCCCTTGAACACGACCGATCCGCCCGTGCGGTCCATCAGCCCCATGATCGATTTGAGCGTCGTGGTCTTGCCGGCGCCGTTGCGGCCGATCAGGCAAACGATCTCGCCTTTTCCGACCTCGATGGAGACATCCTGCAGTGCATGGCTCGCGCCATACCAGGCGTTCAGGTTCCTGACCTCCAGCATCCGGTCAATGCTCCCGCTGGCCGAGATAGACACGCTTCACCGCCTCGTTCTGCCGGACCTGCTGCGGCGTCCCCTCGGCGAGCAATTCGCCATGGTGCAGCACCAGGATGCGGTCGCTGATGCCCAGCACCAGTTTCATCTTGTGCTCGACCAGGACGACGGTGCGCTCGCTGGCGAGCTTGACGATCAGGTCCATCATGGTACGGGTCTCTTCCGGGCTCATGCCGGCGGTCGGCTCGTCCAGCAGCAGCACGCGCGGCCGGCTCGCCAGCGCCATGCCGATTTCGAGCGCGCGCTGCTCGCCATGCGCCAGCGTCTTTGCCGTTCGCTCGCGCGCCTGCCACAATCCGACCAGCGCCAGCAGCTCATCGGCCTGTTCGACCAATTCACCAAGCCTGGCGCGTGGCCGCCACAGATCATAACGCGACACCAGGGCCTGCAGCCCGATGCGGATGTTCTCGCGGGTCGAAAGCTGCGGAAACACGTTGGTGATCTGGAAGGACTTCGCGATCCCCATATGGGCGAATTTGTGCTGTGGCCAGCCGGTCACATCCCTGCCCTCGAACTCCACGCTGCCGCTCGACGGCATCAGCGCTCCGGACAGCAGGTTGAAATAGGTGCTTTTGCCGGCGCCATTGGGGCCAATGATGGAGGTGATGGCCCCCCTGGTGAATTCCGCCGAAATGTTCTTCAGGGCGACGAATTTGCCGAACACCTTGCCCGCGCTTCTGGTGCGCAGGATGGCCGGCGGCGATGGCGAACCGGGAGTCGTCATGGCTTGCCGCGCGAAATCAGCGTGCCCCAGATTCCCCTCGGGAAGAACAGCACACAAATCATGAAGACAGATCCGACGACGAGCTGCCAATGCACAGTCCAAACGGAAACGACGTTTTCAAGCAGCAGAAATACCGCAGCGCCGATCATCGGCCCGAAGAACGTTCCCATCCCACCGAGCAGCGCGATCATCACCACGATGCCCGAGGTGTCGTAGTACAGAATTTCGATCGGCACGATCGACAGGTGCAGCGCCTGAAGCGCGCCCGCCAGTCCGCAAAAGCCGCCAGACAGCACGAAGGTCATCAGGCGCGTCAGCGTCACGTCATAGCCGGAGGCGCGCGCCCGGGCTTCGTTTTCGCGCACCGCTTCGATCACGGCCCCGAATGGAGACGCAAGAATCCGCGACAACACAAAAAAGGCCGCGATCACGAACGCCGCGATCACATAGTAGCGGACCAGCGGATTGATGAAATCGAGTTTCAGTCCAAAGAGATCGATGGTACGGACATTGATGCCGCGCAGGCCGTTCTCGCCGCCGGTCCAATCGTCCGCCTGGTAAAACAAATAGTAGACGCATTGCGATAACGCCATGGTTACCATGGCGAAGTAGATGCCGCGCGTCCGGATCGCGAGTACGCCAATCAACGCGGCCATCAGAAAGCCGGCGACGATACCGATGGCGATCGCGGCGTACCAGGGCAGCCCGAAATGCACGATCGCGATCCCGCAGAGATACGCGCCGGCCCCGAACAGGGCGGCATGCCCAAATGACAATAGCCCGAGATAGCCGTAGACCAGATTGAAGCCGAGCGCGTAGAGGCCGTAGATCAGGATATTCACCGCAAGGGCGGTGAACGGCGTCACGAGGGGGAATATCAGAATAACCAGGCTCGCGAGGCTGGCGCGATGCCTGGTGGCCAACTCGAACCAGTTCGCAGACGGCATCTGGGCCTGCGGGAGCCGCTGGCTGATCTCTTTCATCGCCGGACTTTCACCCATCAACTCATCAGTCCGGCACGGCCGAAGAATCCCTGTGGCCGCACGATCAATACCACGGCCATCAGCGCAAAAATCGACACCTTCGCCATCTCGGGCGCGAACAGGGAGGTCATGCTGACGACGATGCCGACCAGGAGTCCGGCCAGCACCGCTCCACCGATCGACCCCATGCCACCGACCACCGTCACGACAAAGGCCTCAGCGAGAATGGTGCTGCCCATCTCGGGAATGACCCCCTGCAGCGGCGCCGCCAGCAGTCCGGCAAAACCCGCGATCGCAGTACCGATGCCGAATACGATCAGCCAGACTTTCGCGACGTCGACCCCGAGGACACGAACGATCTGAGGGTCCCTTGCGCCCGCGCGAATGATCAGGCCAAAGCTGGTCTTTTCCAGAAACAGCCAGAGCGCCAACAGCACGACCGCGGTCGCCGCAATCACGAACAGACGATAGAGCGGAAAATAGCCGACGCCGATATCGACGGCGCCTTGCAGAAGGTCGGGGGTATCGAAGGGATAGCCGGTCTTGCCGAAAGCAATGCGCACAAGCTCGACCATCACATAGCTCAAGCCGAAGGTGAGCAGCAGCGGATAGTCGATGCCGCGCCCATAGAGCGGCCGGATCAGCACGCGCTCGACCGCGATGCCGATCAGGCCGACGACAACCGGCACCGCAATCAGGCAGAGCCAGAAATTGCCGCCGAGCATCAGGATATAGACCCCGACATAGGCGCCAACCATGTAGAACGCGCCATGAGCGAAGTTGACCACGGTCAGCATGCCGAAGATCAGCGAGAGACCGATCGCAAACAGCACGTAGATCGCGCCCAGCGCCAAGCCGGCGAAGAGTTGCAGGGCAATCAGATCGAGGCTCAGACCGGCCATTCGCTTCCCCAAAGAAGGAGCGTGCCACATCGGGGGCACGCTCCATTCATTCCATCAGGCCTTGTGTCCGAGTTCCTCGCAGGTGCGAAGGTTCGCTTCATTCGGTTCATCGGTGCTGATGACCTCGAAGACGTCGGACTCGTTCTTCATATCCTTCGACTTCGACTTGATGATCAAGACGGACTGCACCGACTGATGATCGCATTTGCGATAATATTGCGGCCCCTTGTAGTAGTCGTACTTCAGCGCTTCCAGCGCCGCAATGACCTTGTCGGTGTCGACAGTGCCGGCATTCGTCACCGCGCTCAGCACCGTGCGGACGCCGCCATAACCGAGCGCGCCGTAATCGGTCGGCAGCTTGCCGTCATACATCTTGCGGAAGGCGTCGTTGAACGCCTTGGTGGAGGCGAATTTGTCCTCGATGCCCCAATAGAACGAGCAACCGCCGATCACCCCCTCGAACGCCTGCGGGCCGGCCGCGACGCGACTGGCGTGCGACAGCAGCGGCGCAATGATCTGCGTGGTCTTCTTGATGCCGAAATCGGTCGCCTGTTTCAGCGCGATCTGCTGGTCGCGCCCGAAATTGCTGATGCAGAGAATGTCCGGCTTGAGCGCCTGGATGCGCGGCAGCAATGTCGAGAAATCGGTGGTGCCGAGCGGATGGCGGATGTCGCCGAGATTTTCGATGTTGAAAGCCTTGCCGGCTTCGAGGAAACCGCGCACCATTTCATGGCCGTAGGCGTAGTCGGCCGTCAGGAATGCGACCTTCTTGCCGAATTTTGGAAAGACATAGCGGCCGACGGCGCCCGACGTCATATGCGGATTCAAGGCCTCGTGGAAGGTGAACCGGCTGAAGTCGGCGGCTTCGTTGATCGCGTCGGACTGGCTGATCGAGTTGAAGATGAGGCCGCGTTCCTTGGTGACGTTGTTGATCGCCAGCTGCACGGCGGCCGAGAGACTGCCGACGACGAAATTCACCTTCTCCTTTTCAACCAGTTCGAGCGTCCGCGTCGCGGCTTCACCGGGATTGAGCTTGTCGTCGCGCACGACCAACTCCGCCTTGCGCCCGTTCAGGCCGCCCGCGTCATTGAACTGCGCGATCGCGAGCTGTGCGGCGCGCACCTGGTCCTGCGCCTCGGTGCCGTAGGGCCCGGTCAACGGCACGGGAAAGCCGATCCTGATGGTCTCTTCCTGCGCCTGCACCAGATTGATGCGAAATGGCGAAGCGGCAAGCGCGGCACCCATGCCCACCGTCGTCAACAGGCGGCGACGCGACATCGATGCGGACTTCGCGGTCTTCCTGGTCATGGCTCTTTCCTCCCCTGCAATGTTTGTTTTGCCGGCTGCGCCTCGTCAGATGCGCCCCGGGGCGGTCAGAATAACCTGAGGCG
>NZ_JBAURI010000185.1:0-10356 GCF_049581145.1 Bradyrhizobium sp. | reverse complement strand
CCGTCGCGGTGCGCGGCGTCTCGCAGGGCGTCGAGGTGCGCGACGGCCGGGTCGAGGAATCCGAGCGCGCCGAAGGCGACGATGTCGGATTGCGAGTGCTGGTCGGACAGCGCCAGGCGGTGGTGTCCACCAACGACGTCAATGGCGACGGCGTCGCGCGGCTCGCCGAGCGCGCGGTAGCGATGGCCAAGGTCGCGCCCGACGACAAATATGTCGGTCTGGCCGATCCGTCGCTGCTGGCGCGCGAATTTCCGGAGCTCGATCTGCTCGATCCGAAGATCCCATCCGTGGCCGAGCTCGAGCGGCGCGCCCAGGAGGCGGAGGCCGCGGCGCTCGCCGTCAAGGGCGTCACCAAGTCGGGCGGCGCCTCGGCGTCGGCCGGAATTGGCGGCATGGTGCTTGTCACCAGCTCGGGCTTCCACGGTTCTTATCTGCGCTCGAGCCAGGGTATCTCGATGACCGCGATCTCGGGCGAAGGCACCGGTATGGAGCGCGACTATGACTACACCTCGGCGCCGCACGCCTCCGATCTCGAGACGCCGGAGCGGGTCGGCCGCAAGGCGGGCGAGCGCACGGTGGCCCGCGCCAATCCGCGCAAGGTCGAGACCTGCAAGGTGCCGGTGGTGTTCGATCCCAGGGTGTCGGGCTCGCTGGTCGGTCATCTCGTCAGCGCCATCAATGGCGCCTCGATTGCGCGCAAGACCAGCTTCCTCAGGGATCGCATGGGCGCTCAACTGTTCGGCAAGAATATCCGCATCATCGACGACCCCCTGCGCAAGCGCGGCTTGCGCTCGCAGTCATTCGATGCCGAGGGCGTCAAGGTCGAGAGGCTCGCGCTCATCGATGACGGCGTCCTGACCTCGTGGCTGCTGGATTCGGCCACCGCGCGCGAGCTTGGCCTCAGGACCACGGGACACGCGCATCGCGGCGTCTCGTCATCGCCGTCGCCCGGTCCGTATAACCTGCATCTGGCAGCCGGCGAGCCGACGCCGGCCGAATTGATGAGCGACATCAAGCAGGGCTTCTACATTACCGACCTGATCGGCTCCGGCGTCAACGGCGTCACGGGCGATTACAGTCGCGGCGCGTCCGGCTTCTGGATCGAGAACGGCAAGCTCACTTATCCGGTCAGCGAAGTCACCATCGCGGGACATCTGCTCGAGATATTCAAATCGATGGTCCCGGCCAATGACCTGGAATTCCGGTACGGCGTCAATGCGCCGACGGTGCGTATCGAGGGATTGACACTTGGCGGACGCTGATCCGGTCACGCGCGACGCCGATCTATTGAAGGACAGCGTGCGGGAAGCCGGCGCGCTCGCGCTGTCGCTGTTTCGCACCGAATTGAAGAATTGGACCAAAGGCGCCTCGTCGCCGGTATCGGAAGCCGATATCGCCGTCAACGATCTCCTGGAGGCGCGGTTGCGTTCGGCCACGCCGGATTATGGCTGGCTGTCGGAAGAGAGCGCCGACGACCAGGTCCGTCTCGAAAAACGCCAGGTCTGGATCGTCGACCCGATCGACGGCACCCGCGGCTATCTCGCCGGGCGCGAGGATTGGTGTGTGAGTGTGGCGCTGGTGCAAGGCGCCTCGCCGGTGCTCGCCGCGGTCTACGCGCCGGCCAGTGACGAGTTTTTCTTTGCGATCCGTGGCCAAGGCGCCACGCGCAACGAACGTGCGGTGCATGCCACGGCCGGCACCGAGATGGATTTTTCCCGCGTTGCCGGTCCGAAGCCGCTGGTCGAGCGCCTCAGCCCCTTATCCCGCGAGATCACCCTGCATCCGCGGATCGGATCGCTGGCGCTCAGGCTCTGCCGGGTCGCGCAAGGCAGCCTCGATGCCGCGTTCGCCGGCGGCCAGAGCCGCGACTGGGATCTTGCGGCGGCGAATTTGATCGTGCAGGAAGCGAATGGTAGGATGACGGCGCTTTCCGGTGATGAGATTCTCTATAATCGCCGGGACGTGGCGCACGGGGTACTGGTAGCTGCGGGACGCGATCGTCATGCGAGCATTGTCGCATATTTTCGTGGTCGTCCGCTGTCCTGAACCCTTCCTGCGCCTGACGCAACGGACGCCTGCCGGGCACCCTCCTGAGGAAAAATGATCATGCCAGATAGTGCTCCGCAGCAATTGCTCCACCTTGTCATGGGCGGCGAACTGACAAATCTCGAGAACAACACGTTCAAGGACCTCGATCAGGTCGAGATCGTCGGCGTGTTTCCCAATTATGCGGCCGCCTACACGGCCTGGAAGGCCAAGGCGCAGCAGACCGTCGACAACGCTCACATGCGCTATTTCATCGTGCATCTGCACCGGCTGCTCGACCCTGCTCACGACCCGAAATCCGGCCATTGAAGAGTCTGGTTCGTAACGCGCTGCGCAGCAGCTGGCTGCAGCGTGCTGTGGGTTTTCTCGCGGCCGAGTTTCTGCGCCTGGTCTGGCTCACCAACCGATTCACCTTCGAGCCCGCCAACATTTATGAGCTGGTCGAGCCGCGGATGCCCGGCATCCTGGTGTTCTGGCACGGCCAGCATTTCATGGCGCCGTTCATCAAGCGAAAGGCCAGCTACCGCGCCAAGGTCCTGATCTCCCGGCATCGCGACGGCGAGTTCAACGCGATCGCCGCCGAACGGCTCGGCATCGGCACCATTCGCGGTTCCGGTGATCATGGCTCCGCGTTCAACCGCAAGGGTGGGGTCGGCGCGTTCAAGGAGATGGTTCGCGCGCTTGCGGAGAACTATAATGTCGCGGTGACGGCCGACGTGCCGAAGCGCTCGCGCGTCGCGGGGCTCGGTGTCATCATGCTGGCGAGAGAATCGGGACGACCGATCATGCCCTTTGCGATGGTGACGAGCCGCTTCATCCGGTTGAAGAACTGGGACCGCACGACCATCAATCTGCCGTTTGGCCGCGGCGCATTGGTGGGAATCAAGGAGATCAATGTTCCGCCCGATGCCGATGCCGCGACCATGGAGAAATTGCGCCTCGATCTCGAGGAGACGCTGAACGAAGCGAGCCGGCGCGCTTATGCGATCGTCGGCCGCCCGGAAGGGGCAGACCATGGCTGATACGCTGCCGATGACGCTGCGCGTCTACCGCAGCCTGTCGTCGGCGATGGTGCCGCTGGCGCCGGCGCTGATCAAGCGGCGGCTGAAGCTCGGCAAGGAGGATCCGGCGCGGATCGGCGAGCGTCGCGGGCTGAGCCTTGACACGAGGCCGCTCGGACCGCTGGTCTGGATTCACGGCGCCAGCGTCGGCGAGGTGCTGGCGGCCGCCGCGCTGATCGAGCGGCTGCGCGAATTGAACCTCCGCATCCTCCTGACCTCCGGCACGGTGACGTCGGCGGCGATCGTCGCCAAGCGGTTCCCGCCCGACATCATCCACCAATACGTGCCCTATGATTCGCCGCGCTACGTCGGGCGCTTCCTCGATCATTGGCGCCCTTCGCTGGCATTGTTCATCGAATCCGATCTGTGGCCCAACCTCATCCTGTCGAGCGCGGCGCGGCGGCTGCCGATGGTGCTGATCAACGGGCGGATGTCGCCGCGTTCCTTCCCGCGCTGGCGCCGGGTCTCCCACACGATCTCGGCGCTGCTTGGCAGTTTCGAGGTCTGCCTCGCCCAATCGGCGGCCGACGCCGAACGCTTTGCCACGCTCGGCTGCCGCAACGTGGTCACGACCGGCAATCTCAAACTCGACGTTCCCGCGCCGCCCGCCGATCCCGCCAAGCTGGAACGGCTGATGTCGCTGACCCGCGGCCGGCCGGTCATTGTCGCGGCCTCGACACATCCAGGCGAGGAGGAGCTCCTGATCGCGGCACATCGGGCGCTCGCCGGCTACTTTCCGGGGCTTCTGACCGTGGTCGTGCCGCGGCATCCGCATCGCGGCGTTGCGATCGCGCGCATGATCGCCGCGTCCGGGCTTCGCCCGGCGTTGCGCTCGCGCGAGGAAATGCCGGTCGCCGGCACCGATATCTACGTCGCCGATACCATGGGCGAACTGGGGCTGTTCTATCGCCTGTCGCCGATCGTGTTCATGGGCGGATCATTGGTCACTCATGGTGGACAGAATCCGATCGAGGCGGTCAAGCTCGGCGCTTCGATCGTTCATGGTCCGTATGTCTTCAATTTCTCCGACGTCTACGAGGCACTCGACGGCGCGGGAGGCGCCCGCAAGGCCGACACGCAGGAGACGCTGGTCCGGCAGATCGCGCTGTTGCTGGCGGACCCGGCCGCGCGCGAGCCCGTCGTCGCGGCCGCCGTGGGCGTCGTCAATGAACTCGGCGGCGCGCTGGAGCGCACGCTGACGGCGCTTGAGCCCTATCTTCTGCAGTTGCGGCTGGAAATGGGAGCCGCGAATGCGTGAGCCGGCCTTCTGGCACAGGCCATCATCGTGGACGTCGCATCTGCTCTGGCCGCTCGGCGCGCTCTATGGCGCGGTCGCCGCGCTGCGCCTGCAGCGCACGGGGTTCGACGCCGGCGTTCCCGTGCTCTGTGTCGGCAATTATCATTTGGGGGGCGCCGGCAAGACCCCGACCGTGCTGGCACTCGCCGATATCCTGCGCGGTCTTGAGGAGACGCCGGTCGTGCTCAGCCGCGGCTATGGCGGACGCCTGCGCGGGCCGGTGCTGGTCGATCCAGCACGGCACAGCGCCATCGACGTCGGCGATGAGCCGCTGATGCTGGCGTCGCGCGTTGCCGTTGTCGTGGCGCACGACCGCATCGATGGCGTCGCCATGGCGCGATCGCAGCGCGCCAGCGTCATCCTGATGGATGACGGCTTTCAAAACCCCGCCATCGTCAAGGACGCCTCGCTGATCGTGATCGACAGCGAACGCGGCGTCGGCAACGGCCGGGTGTTTCCGTCCGGTCCCCTGCGCGCGCCGCTTGCGCCGCAGCTGGCACGCACCGATGCGCTCATCATCATCGGCGAGGGGAGCGCGAGCAAGGCCATTGCGGCCGCGATCGGCGCGCGGGGTGGGCAGGTGTTGTCCGCCCGCTTCAAGGCAGACGCTGCGACGGTGACGCGACTTTCGGGAAAGCCGGTGCTCGCCTTTGCCGGGATCGGCGATCCCGGCCGCTTCTTCAGGACGTTGCGGGCGAGCGGGATCGACGTGGTCCGCGAGCGGGCCTTTGCCGATCACCATCGGTTTTCGCCGGACGAAACCAAAGAGCTGACGACGACTGCCGAACGCGAGGGGCTCACGCTGGTGACGACCGAAAAAGACCTGGCGCGGCTGCGGGCGGACAACGAGCTTCCAGCGTGGGCGCGCCAAGTCGTGCCATTTGCAGTGACGCTGCAATTCGAACATGTCGAACGGCTGCGGAAGCTGCTCGCCGACCGGCTGTTTGCCGCGCGCGAGAAAAAATTCGGGGGGCGCTGAGGCCGGCCGGAAAATCCGTCTGCTCAAGCCATTGCGCCGAGTGCGCGCGGAAAATGTCGCTGCAGCACCGCAGTCGGGGTCGCATAGGCCTCCTGCAGATCGACGCTCCAGTATTTCAGCTCATCGAGCGGAATCCGGACATCGGTCACCGCGCAGCGCACGTAGGTCCCCGGCGAGATCACACGGAAATCGCCATCCAGATATTGCACCTGCGCTTCGCCATGGCCCGAAGGGCCGAATTTATTCAGCACGGTTAATGCTCCGATGAAGACCCGTTCTCGGGGCCATTGCTCAATCTAGCATACATAGGGTGGACTGTCCGCTGGCGAAACCCACCGATTTGTGATGCTTTGCGTGCACTGCCGCATGCTAGCTTCTCCACGGATGGGTCGCTCCCGGCTCGATGATGTTTCCGCAAGACCGATGCGCTTCTTGTCAGCCCTCGTGTTTCTGATGCTCCTGGCCGGGGCTTTCCCGGCGGCGGCCGCGTCAATACCGGCGCCGCAGCAGGTCGAGATTCCGGCTGGAAATACCACCCTGCACGCCTTGCTCTACAAGCCCGAGGGGGAGGGCCCGTTTCCCGCCGTGATCGCGCTGCATGGCTGTGGCGGGCTGGTCGGGCGTTCCGAGCTGGTGCTGCCGCGCTATCGCGACTGGGCCGAGCAATTGCTGAAAGATGGCAAGGCGGTGCTGTTTCCGGACAGTTACGGCTCGCGCGGGCTCGGACCGCAATGCCGCGTCGATGAGCGCAGGGTGCGCGCGCGGAGCGAGCGGGTCGAGGACATCACGGCGGCGCGGAAATGGCTGATGCAGCAGCCCTGGGCCGTGCATAGCCGCATCAGCCTGATGGGATGGGCGGGCGGCGCCAGCGCGCTGTTGTGGGCGGTGCGTCCGCAATTGTCCACGCGCAGCGCCGAGCCCGACTTCCGCTCGGCGATCGCGTTCTATCCGGACTGCCGCGTGTCCGCCGGATTGGGCTGGAGCGCGCGGGTGCCGACGTTGCTGCTGATCGGAGCCAAGGACGACGTCGCGTCGCCGCCGGCCTGCCGCCAGATGGTCGACGGCGCACGCGGACGCAGCGCGCTGACGCGGATGGTGGTCTATCCCGGCGCCTATCACGATTTCGACCGCCCCAACCTGCCACTGCATGCGATCGCCGCGAACGCCGATGCGGCCGTGCCGGAGCACGGCCATCTCGGCACCGATCCCGAGGCGCGTGCCGACGCGGAAAAGCTCGTGACGGAATGGCTGGCGCGGTGAAGCAGGGAGCGACCGCTTCGCTCCGCCGCGCGCAGATGAAGAGGGCCCTGTTCCGGTTCGGGTCTAGAGTTTGCTCCGGCGATCAAGATAGGCATCGAGGCGAGCGAACACCTTGCGGGCATTGCCCTCGAAAATCTTGCCGCGATTCTCCGGGCTGAGGGCCGCGACCTGATCGATGTAGCGCCGTGTATCGTCGTAGTGATGTTTGGTCTCCGGATCAATGCCGCGCACCGCGCCCACCATCTCCGACGCGAACAGGATGTTATCGATCGGGATCACCTTGGTGAGCAGATCGATACCCGGCTGGTGATAGACACAGGTGTCGAAGAAGACGTTTCCGAGCAGATGCTCCGCGAGCGGCGGAAGCTTCATATCCTGGGCAATGCCGCGATAACGGCCCCAATGATAGGGCACCGCGCCGCCGCCGTGCGGAATGATGAATTTGAGACTGGGGAAATCCTTGAACAGCTTCGATGTCAGGAATTGCATGAAAGCCGTGGTGTCGCCGTTGATATAGTGCGAGCCGGTGGCGTGGAAATTGGGGTTGCAGCACGAACTGACGTGGACCATGGCGGGCACGTCGAGCTCGACCATCTTCTCGTAGAACGGATACCACCAGCGGTCGGTCATCGGCGGGTCGGTCCAGTAGCCGCCGGACGGATCCGGATTGAGGTTGCAGCCGATGAAGCCGAGTTCGTTGACGCAACGCTCGAGCTCTTCGATGCAGTTGGCGGGCGACACGCCCGGGTGTTGCGGAAGCTGGCACACCCCGACGAAATTCCGCGGGTACAACGTGCAGACCCGGTGAATCAGGTCGTTGCAGATCCGGGTCCATTCCCGGCTGATCTCGGCAGTTCCGACATGGTGGGCCATGCCGGAGGCGCGCGGCGAGAAGATCGTCACGTCGGTGCCGCGCTCCCGCTGGATCTTGAGCTGTGCTCCTTCCAGGCTTTGGCGGATTTCGTCGTCGCCAATGCCGATATTCGCCGCGGTCGGCCGCCGCGACGGGTCCGCGAGCGCCGACAGTTGGCGGTCCCGGAACGCATGGAGCTTGTCGGGTTCAGTCGTGTAGTGGCCGTGGCAGTCGATGATCATGGACGTCCTCATTTACGAAGTGGAGCGGGGTCAGGTTCGGAAAGCAAGCGCGTCCGCGGCCGCGGCTCGCGCGATGATCACGCCGCCGGAAGCGAGACGGCATCCGGCTCCGATCCTGATTTAGGCGTGACGCGCATGGTGGCGGCGATGACCGCGGCGAGCAGCAGAAAAGCGGAGATCGTCACCAGGGCAAGCGAGAAGCTTCCGGTCTGTTCCTTGACCAGGCCGATCAGCCAGGGGCCGATCAGGCCGCCGAACTGGGCGATGGTGTTCACCGTGGCGATCGAGGCTGCGGCCGCAATCCCGGTCATGAATGATGCGTTCAGGCTCCAGAACAACGTGTTGCCGGAATTGAGCCCCAGCCCGGCAATGCATAAGCAGACATAGGCCAAGACTGGATTCTGTACGTAGGCGCTGGCCAGCATGCCAACCGCGCCGAGCGTATAGACCCCGGCCAGATGCAGCTTGCGGTCGCCGCTCTTATCGGAACTGCGGCTGATCAGGATCGTGCCGAGGATGCCGAGCAGGGGCGGCAACGCAGACAGAAATCCGACCTGGATGTCGGTCAGCGTTCCCATGCTCTTGATGATCTGCGGCAGCCACATGAACATGCCGTAAATGCCGACCAGCGCGCAGCCGAACAGCGCAGCCAGCAGCCATACGCGCAGGTCCTTGACGGAATCGATCAGCCGGCCCGGTCCATGACGCTCGATCTCGGCGATTTCGGCCGTGAGTTCGGATTGCAGCCAGTCGCGCTGCGCCGGGCTGAGCCAACCGGCGTTGGCGGGACGATCGGTGAGGTAATACAGCGTGAAAATTCCGAGCAGGATCGTTGGAACGCCTTCGGCGATGAACATCCACTGCCAGCCGTGGAGGCCTGCGAGCCCATCCAAGTAGGTCATGACGGTCGTCGAGATGGGGCCGCCGAGAACCGCGGAAACGCCGCCGGCGATGATGTAGCCCGCGATCGCGCGGGCGCGATAACGCGCCGGGAACCAGTAGGTCAGATAGAGAACGACGCCGGGCATGAACCCTGCCTCCGCGACGCCGAGGCCAAAGCGCAGCAGATAGAAGCTCCAGTCACCCGACACGAAGGCCATCGCCGTTGCCACCGCGCCCCAACTCACCAGGATCCGCGCCAGCCAGATCCGTGCGCCGACCCAGTGCAGCATGAGATTGCTGGGGATTTCGAGCACCATGTAACCGAGAAAAAAGATGCTGGCGCCGAACCCGAAAATGGCCGGCCCGAAACCCAGATCATGGTTCATGCGCAAGCCGGCAAACCCGATATTGATGCGATCCAGATAGTTGAAGAACATCATCGCAAAGAACAGCGGGATGATCCGCCAGTAGATGCGATTGATGGTGCTGGTTTCCAGTTGTTGGTCCATCGGGGCCTCCCTGTATCTTTTGTTTTGGTTTGTTCAGTGCATTTTTTGCTTTGGATCGCGCCGGTCCCATTTGACCGGCGAAACCGGGCGCCGATCCGCCGTCGATGGCGCGCATGTCGACGCCGGTTTTCTCCGGTAGGATCAGCGCTATCGCGGCCGGAGCATCGATGGCTGCCGGGATCTTCCGCGCCTCAGCCGGCAGCGAGGCGCCGGTGACTGGACCCCGCCAGCACCGTCATGTTTCGATGAAGCAGCCCAGCCGCTCCAGGGTCTGATCGACCCAGGCCTTGGCGCGCTTTCCGCTTCTGATCGCCGCGATCATGACTTCCTCGTCGGCATGCTTCTTCTGCGCGGCCTCGAGCACCGCCGCGGTGTCGGCGAACGGCACGCAGAGCACGCCGTCGTCGTCGCCGAGGATCAGGTCGCCGGGCGCGATGACCATGCCGTCCAGCGCGATCGGCACATTGATCTCGCCCGGCCCATCCTTGTAGGGGCCGCGATGGGTGACGCCGGCGGCGAAAATGGGAAAGCGTCCCTGCCGGATCGTGCCAGCGTCGCGGATCGCGCCGTTGATGACAAGCCCCGCCACGGCGTTGACTTCGGCCTCTGTTGCCATGATCTCGCCGAACAGCGAGTTGGTCAGATCGCCGCCGGCATCCACCACGATCACGTCGCCTGGGGCCGCGATCATCAACGCCTTGTGGATCATCAGATTGTCGCCGGGACGGGTCTTGACGGTCAGGGCAGGTCCGGCAAGGCCGCCGCCGGCATGCATCGGACGCAGCCGCGGGCCGCCGGCGGTCATGCGCGCCATCACGTCGCTGACATTGGCGACGGGAATTTTCCTGAACGCCTCGATGGTGGCGGTGTCGACCGCCCTGGTTCGCCGCAGCACCCGCAACCCGATGGCCATGTTTCTCTCCCTGACGTTTGGGCCAAGCTGGACGGGATTGTAGATATCGTCCAATATGATTTCGGGGGCTCGGTGATAGCCTGGAGAAATATCCGATGGACTTCCGCCAGCTGCGTTATTTCGTTGCGGTCGCCGAGGAATTGAACTTCAGCCGGGCCGCCGAGCGGCTGAACATCTCGCAGCCGCCGCTCAGCATCCAGATCAAAGCGATGGAGGAGGAGCTCGGCGCCGTGCTGCTGGCGCGCACGCGCCACAGCGTCGCGCTGACCCAGGCCGGCAAGCTGCTGCTCGATCATGCGCGAACGGCGCTGCAG
>NZ_JBAURI010000184.1:0-9514 GCF_049581145.1 Bradyrhizobium sp. | reverse complement strand
GACGAGCCCCTCGGCGCCCTCGGCGACGTTGGCGAGCGTCAGTGCGCGGCCGGGCGCGAGCAGCTCGGCGGGCGACTTTGCCGGTTGCTTCATGCCCCGTCACCCAGCGCGCGAAAGCCTTTTATGCGCGCGAACAAGGAGCCCTGCTCCTCATCCGGCAACGGCTTGCCGCCACTCAACGCGGCATAGAGATCGACGTCGGGCACCTCGATCAGGCGCTCGAACTGGTCCAGTTCGTCGTCCCTGAGGTCGGCGATCGCGGCATCCGCGAAACGGCCCAGGATCAGGTCCATCTCGCGGGTACCGCGGTGCCAGCAGCGAAACAACAGCCGCTTGCGGCGGTCATCGAGCCCATCGCTCGATCGTGTCGATCCAGTCATCGGAAGGGGATTCCATTCAACGCCAAAAGCCCGGACGTGCCGGGCGCGCTTGATATAGTGAGGAGTTTGGGGAAAGTCAGTAGCAAGTTTTGACGGGCGTCCATGCGGGAGTTGGGCAGATCGGGCATCCCTGCCCGCCGCGGAGACGGCGATTACGCCGCCGTTCGCTCCACACGCACCCGCCGTCATACCCCGCGCATGCGTTGAAAACCGGAACTGTTCCGGATGATGCGTCGGGACGAGATCTGAGGGCTGGAAATGACGGGTGCTCCATTCGGGGCCATCGTTCGAGATTGCGGATTGCTGGAGGCTCCAACTCTTGAGAAAGTGGCGCCATGCCGCGCAGGGCCACGAACGAATTCAACACCGAGAGTCCGCGCCCAACCATCGAAAGCGCTCACCATGATCGCCCCTCAGGGTCTCGCATGAATATCGCTGGATTGGCCGACCTGATTGCCACTGCGAAACCCGTCCAGTGCTTCGAGATACGCGATGATCACTGGCCGGAGCTGGATTGCGATGGCGCGCGCTTCGTCGACTGCGCGTTCGAGCAGGTGCAATTCTCGAATTCCGTTTTTGCAGAGGCGCAGTTCACCAACTGCCGGTTCCTGTCCTGCCGCTTCTCCCATGCCGATCTGCCGGGCGCCCGCTTCGCGGACTGCCGCTTTGCCGGCGACGGCGCCAAGGCCTGCGGCTTTGCCTTCAGCAATCTGCAGCGGACGCAGTTTTCCGGCTGCGACCTGTCCCATGCCGTCTTCGACCGAACGGAACTGTTCGCGGTCGAGATGCGCGACTGCAACCTGACCGGAGCGCGCCTCGCGACGGCCGACTTCAGTCGCGCGCTCAGCCGCAAGACAATCGAGACCCGGGCCAATTTTCACGCCTGCAACTTCGACGTCGCCGACCTGTCCGGTGTGCAACTGCCGGGCTGCAGCCTCGCCGGCTGCCGGCTCCGCGAAGTCGACCTGTCGAATGCCGACCTGACCGACGCCGACCTGACCGGCAGCGATCTGTTCCAGGCAATTCTCGACGGCGCGAGACTGACCGGCGCGGATCTGTCGGGCGCCGAGGTCAGCGGCGTCAACCTGATGCGGCTCGCAGATTTCATGGGAATGAAAGTCTCGGACGATCAGATGTTCCGGCTGCTGGATGCGATGGGAGTCGCGGTCCGCGTGAGGAATAAAGATGCGTAGGCGGATCGGAGTCCATTGGTTCGCACAGCGCGCGGAGCGATGGGCGCAATCCGCCGGTTCACAGGGCGAGGTGCACATGCGGCGCATGATCGGCTCGAGCGCGGGCGCGCAGTTAAGCGGTTCAAGGGCACCGTGTTTCGTGCGTCGTAGTCGGAGTCATGGTAACAGCACTGGACCGCACTTGATGGAAAACTACAGGCGCACGGGTAGATCACACAATTTCGAGTGAGCAGCGGCGACGAGCGCCCACTGCACGACAGAAGTTCGCCGCGCCCTGGAAAAATGCGTGGATGCGCGGCAAAAAGGCGGGCGTGTGAGGCGGAACGGCCCTAAATTCCGGGGATGCGCCCCCCTCTCCTCAATCCGCTGTTCGCCTCCGTCACGACCCTGTCCGGCGTCGGGCCGAAGCAGGACAGACTGTTCCGCTATCTGCTCGGCCGCGATGACACGCCGCGGCTGGTCGATCTGTTGCTGCATTTGCCGGCGACCGTGATCGACCGCCGGGCGCGGCCGAAGATCCGCGACGCGGTGGCGGGGACCGTGGTGACGCTGGAGGTCACCGTCGACCGGCATCGGGCGCCGCGCAGCTCGCGCGCGCCCTTTCAGGTGTTTGCCAGCGACGACACCGGCGATGTGATCCTGACCTATTTTCGCAGCGCACCGGGCTATGTGGAAAAACTGCTGCCGGTCGGCGCCAGACGCTTCGTATCCGGCACCTTGCAGATGTATGACGGCATACCGCAGATCGTTCATCCCGACCGCGTGGTGGATGAGGCGGCGTTCGCGCAATTGTCCGGCATCGATCCGGTCTATCCCCTCACCGAGGGTCTGGCGCTCGGCTCGCTGCGCCGTGCGATGGCGCAGGCGCTGCAAAAGCTGCCGGAACTGCCCGAATGGATCAGCCCGGAAGTGATCCGGCGCTGCCAATTTCCGCCGCTCCGGGAGGCGCTGACCCGTGTGCATCAGCCGGTCGAGCTGACCGATGTCCTGCCGGACGGCCCATTCTGGGCGCGGCTTGCCTTCGACGAACTGCTGGCGGGCCAGCTGGCGCTGGCGCTGGTGCGCGCCCGGTTGCGACGGCCGGCCGGCGACCGCCATGCCGGCGACGGCCATCTGCGCAACAAGATCATCGACGCGCTGCCCTATGCGCTGACCGCCTCGCAGCAGCAGGCGGCGGCCGCGATCGCCGATGATCTGCGCCAGCCGGTGCGCATGCTGCGGCTGCTGCAGGGCGATGTCGGCTCCGGCAAGACCGTGGTGGCGCTGTTGGCGGCAGCCGCCGTCACCGAGGTCGGCAAGCAGGCGGCACTGATGGCGCCGACCGAGATCCTGGCGCGGCAGCATATCAAGACCATCGCGCCGCTCGCCGAACGCGCCGGCCTGCGCGTGGCGATCCTGACCGGTCGCGAGAAGGGCAAGGAGCGGCGCGACCTGCTGGCGCGGCTCGCGGCCGGCGAGATCGATCTTGTGGTCGGCACCCACGCGCTGATCCAGGACGACGTCGTCTTCAAGGCGCTGGCGCTCGCCGTGGTCGACGAGCAGCATCGCTTCGGCGTGCGTGAGCGGCTGGCGCTGACCTCCAAGGGCGAGGCGGTCGACGTGCTGGTGCTGAGCGCAACCCCGATCCCGCGCACGCTGGTCCTGACCTATTTCGGCGACATGGACGTCTCCGAGTTGCGCGAAAAACCGGCCGGCCGGCAGCCGATCGACACCCGCACCGTGCCGGCTGGCCGCCTCAACGATGTGATGGAGGCGGTCGGGCGCGCTTTGTCCAGCGGCAAGCTGGTGTACTGGATCTGTCCGCTGGTCGAGCAATCCGAGGCCGAAGCGACCTTCCATCTCACCAACGCGACGGAACGCTTCGAGAGCCTGCGCGAACGGTTCGGCGCCAAGGTCGGGTTGGTGCACGGCCAGATGAAGGGCACGGAAAAAGACCGTGTGATGGCGCAATTCGCGAGCCATGAGATCGGCCTGCTGGTCGCGACCACCGTTGTCGAAGTCGGCGTCGACGTTCCCGCGGCGACCGTGATGGTGATCGAGAACGCCGAGCGTTTTGGGCTGGCGCAACTGCATCAGTTGCGCGGCCGCATCGGGCGCGGGTCGGACGCGTCGACCTGTCTGCTGCTGTACCACGAACCGTTGAGCGAGATGTCGAAGGCGCGGCTCAAGGTGATCCGGGAAACCACCGACGGTTTTCGCATCGCGGAGGAAGACCTCAAGCTGCGCGGCGAAGGCGACGTGCTCGGCGTGCGGCAGAGCGGCCTGCCCGGCTACCGCGTCGCGCGCTCCGAGGTCCACGGCCAGCTCATCACCCAGGCGCGCGACGAGGCCTTGCGCATCATCAAGGACAATCCGAAGCTCGAAGGCGAACGCGGCGATGCGCTGCGCTGCCTGCTCTACCTGTTCGAGCGCGACGAGGCCGTGCCGCTGATCGGGGCGGGGTAGGATGTCATCGGCCCCAGCGGCTGGATCTCGAGCGCCGCGTCGCGGATGTGCGTCATCTGGATTTCGTCCACTCGGCGAGCTCTTCCTGATCCTCGATCGGCCAGGAAACCTGCGACGACTGAATACGCTCGAGCAGGATCTTCGTGACCGGGCTCAGCGCGCCTCACTCCACCTTCTCGGCCACCGGCTGCAGCGCCGCGGAGTTGGCGACCCGCGCGGCATTGGCCATGCCGGCGAGGGCTGCGACCTTCTTCTGCTGGTCTGAACCGGGCTGCACCACGCCGCAGGACATAATCAGCGTCGCGGCGTCCTCGGTGCTCATGTCGACTTCGAAGATCTTGCTCTTCGGGACATAGAAGAAGAATCCGGTGGTCGGGTTCGGCGCGCAGGGCAGAAACACCGAGATATGCTCTTCCGTGCCCGGAAGGCTGCGCGCGACTTCGGCGCTCGGCGATTGCGAGATCAGCACGATCGACCACATGCCCGGCGAGGGAAATTCAACCAGCCCGACCCGCCTGAAGCTGGAGCCATTGCCCGAGAACAGGGTCTCGAACACCTGTTTCAGGCCGCGATAGATCGCGCGCACCGCGGGAATGCGCCCAAGGATGCTCTCGCCGAGATCGACCAGGGTGCGGCCGATCAGATTGGCAGCGAAAAAGCCGAGCAGCGTCAGCGCGATCACGGCGACGATCAGCCCGGAGCCCGGCAGGCCGAACGGCAGATAGGTTTCCGGCCGGTAGGCGATCGGCACGAACGGACGCACCAGCCCGTCAACCCAGGTCACGAACCACCAGGTCAGGTAAAAGGTGATCGCGATCGGGCCGGCGACCACCAGGCCGGTCAGAAAATAGTTCCGGAAGCGGGCCACGATGCCATGATGCACCTCCGGCGCGGGTTCGACCGGAGGCTCAGTCGGCGGCGGTGGTTCGTCGTGGGCGTCCATGTGGGTTCCAGGCTGGATCATCTGTCAGCTATGCAGTCTAGCAGACTTTTGTAGATCGCGGCACAATCCGACACACAGTTCCAGCCGAAGCTCTGGAAGCGCCTGGAAGCGTCTTTTGGCGGCAAATCCCCGCCCGGCTATTCGACCGTGACGGATTTCGCCAGATTGCGCGGCTGATCGACGTCGGTGCCCATCACGACGGCAGTATGATACGCCAGAAGCTGCACCGGGATGGCATAGACCAGGGGCGTAAATGTCGCGGCCATGTCCGGCAGCACGATGGTCACCAACGAGGCGACGGTGGCTTCGCTGGCGCCCTTGGCATCGGTCATCAGGATGATGTTGCCGCCGCGGGCCGCCACTTCCTGCATGTTCGAGACGGTTTTTTCGAACACCCGATCGAACGGCGCGATCACCACGACCGGCATGTGTTCGTCGATCAGCGCGATCGGACCATGCTTGAGCTCGCCCGCGGCGTAGCCTTCGGCGTGGATATAGGAGATTTCCTTCAGCTTCAGCGCGCCCTCGAGCGCCAGCGGAAACGAGGTGCCGCGGCCGAGATAGAGCACGTCGCGGGATTTGGCGATCTCGCGCGCCAGTTTCTCGATCTGCGGCTCGATCGCCAGAGCCGCCGCCATCAGGCGCGGAATCTCGACGAGGCCGTGCACCAGCCTGGCTTCGTCGGCATCGGACAATTCGCCGCGGGCCTTGCCGGCTGAAACCGCGAGGGCGGCCAGCACCATCAATTGGCAGGTAAAGGCCTTGGTGGAGGCCACGCCGATCTCCGGACCGGCCAGTGTCGGCAGCACGGTCTCGCTTTCGCGCGCGATGGTGGAAGACGGCACGTTGACGACGGAGAGCGTATGAACGCCCTCTGCTTTCGCGTAGCGCAGCGCCGCCAGCGTATCGGCGGTCTCGCCCGACTGCGAGATGAAGATCGCCAGATCGCCCTTGCGCAACGGGGCTTCGCGATAGCGGAATTCCGAGGCGACATCGAGCTCGACCGCTACGCGGGCGAGCCGTTCGAACCAGTATTTTGCGATATAACCGGCATAGCTCGCAGTGCCGCAGGCCACGATCGAGATGCGCTGGATGTCCTTGAAGTCAAACGGCAGCGCGGCCGGTAGCGCCACGCGCTCGGCGGCCATGTCGACATAGCGCGCCAGGGTATGGCCGACCACTTCCGGCTGCTCGTGGATTTCCTTGGCCATGAAGTGGCGGTAGTTCGCCTTGTCGACCAGCGACGTCGCCGCGGTGTGCTTGATGACGTCGCGATGAACCATCGCGTTGGTCTTGTCGTAGATCGTCGCGCTGTGCCGGGTCAGGACCACCCAGTCGCCATCCTCGAGGTAGCTGATGGTGTCGGTGAACGGGCCGAGCGCGATGGCATCCGAGCCCAGGTACATCTGGCCTTCGCCATAGCCTATCGCGAGCGGCGGCCCGTTGCGGGCGCCGATCATCAGATTGTCGTCGCCTGCGAAGATGAAGGCGAGCGCAAACGCGCCGCGCAGCTGAGCCAGCGCCGCCTTGACCGCCTCGACCGGCTTGACACCCTGGCCAAGCAGGTCATCGACGAGGTGCAAAACGATCTCGGTGTCGGTCTCGGTTTCGAACACCGTGCCCTTGTTCTGCAGGGCTGCGCGCAATTCGTGGAAATTCTCGATGATACCGTTGTGGACCACGGCGACGCGCCCGGTCGCGTGCGGATGCGCGTTGTTCTCGGTCGGCCTGCCATGGGTGGCCCAGCGGGTATGGCCGATCCCGACGTGACCGGCAAGCGGCTCGGCGCGCAGCCGCGCTTCGAGATTTTTCAGCTTGCCTTCGGCGCGGCGCCGTTCGAGACGGTTGCCTTCCAGCGTCGCTATGCCCGCGGAATCATAACCGCGATATTCCAGCCGTTTGAGCGAATCGACCAGTTGCTCCGCGACCGGGCCACGGCCCAGGATGCCCACGATGCCGCACATGCGGACAATATCCTTTGCAATCGTCGAAAGATCATCGAAACAGCGTGCGGCTTTCTTAACGAAAATCCGCGATGCCGAGATACTCAATAATTATTGCGGATTGCGACAGGGTTAAGTGTCAGGCCAAAGGATGCGCCGAGCGCGGCGGCTTTGCAACCGCGCCGGCGGGCTTTTTTCAAGTCGCGACGTTAACCTGCGATCAATGCTTTGCCCGAACAATGCGCACATCGGAGACAGCTTCGTGACCGACAAACCGCCAGCATCGCCAGATCCGAAAGGCCTCGCCTCGATGCAGGTCCGCACCCGCGGGGCTTCAGCCAGCAACCTTGCGCACTGGCCGCCGCCGCTGCGCGCCCAGCACAGCAAGGCGACAATCACGGTTCATCATCCCGGCGAGCCGGTGAAGCACAACGTCCGGGCTCGTGGCGGCTGGCGCCTGACCCGCGGGATGTTCGCGGAATTCGAGGGCGAGGAATCGTAGCTCATGGTTCGCCGGCCCCTCGCCTGCGAGCCATCACGACCTCAGCTTCAGGTCTTCCGCTTCGGCTCTTCCGCTTCAAGTCTTCAACTTTCAGTCTTCAACTTTCAGTCTTGGACTTCTTTTTGCGCAGCTTGATCTCGCGGTAGCGCGCAGCGCCGCCCTCGCGAATGGTCTGCGGGCTGCGCTCGAGCGCCATCGCATCATCGGGCACGTCGCGGGTGATCACCGAGCCCGAGCCGATATAGGCGCCGTTGCCGATTCTGACCGGCGCCACCAGCGAGGAGTTGGTGCCGATGAAGGCGCCCTCGCCGATCGTGGTCTTGTGCTTTGCGAAGCCGTCATAATTGCAGGTGATGGTGCCGGCGCCGATATTGGACCTGGCGCCGATCTCGGTATCGCCGATGTAGGAGAGATGGTTGACCTTGACGCCGGCCTCGAGCCGCGCCGCTTTGGTCTCGACGAAATTGCCGATCTTGGCGCCCTCGCCGAGCGAGGTCCCGGGCCGCAGCCGCGCATAGGGGCCGACTTCGGCCTTGTTGCCGATCGCCGTCTGCACGATATGCGTGAACGAATGGATCAGCGCGCCGTCGCCGATCGAGACGCCCGGGCCGATCACCACGTAGGGCTCGATGGTGACATCCTTGCCGAAGGTGGTGTCGGCGGCGAGATGGACGGTGTCCGGCGCGATCAGCGTGACGCCCGCGTCCAGCGCCGCCTTGCGCAGCCGCGCCTGCATCACGGCTTCGGCCTCCGCGAGCTGCGCCTTGGTGTTGATGCCGCGCACTTCGTCTTCGCTGGTTTCGATCACGACGGCCTCCAGTCCCATATCCCTGACAATGCTGACGGCATCGACCAGATAGTACTCGCCCTTGCTGTTGGCGTTCCCGATCCGGTCGATGATCTCGAGCGCCTTGCGGCCGTCGAACGCCATCACGCCGGCATTGCATAGCGTGATCTGGCGCTCGTCGGCGCTGGCGTCAGCGTGTTCGCGGATGGCCGTCAGGCGATCGCCCTCGATCAGCAATCGGCCATAGCCGGTCGGATCGGCGGCGCGAAAGCCGAGCACGGCGAGCGCGGCGCCTGACTGCAAGGGCGCGCGTAGCCGCTCGAAGGTTTTTGCCGAGATCAGCGGGGTATCGCCGAACACGACCAACAGATCGTCGGCGCCGCGCCCGATCGCCTCGCGCGCTGCCAGCACCGCATGCGCGGTGCCGAGCCGCTCGTGCTGGATAAAGGTCAGGGCGTCCGGACGGCGCCGCTTCACCTCGTCGGCAACCGCCTGATGGTCGGGTCCGACCACGACGGCGAGACCGGCGCCGGCTTCGCTGGGTGCGGCGTCGAGCACATGGGCGAGCATCGATTGCCCGGCCACCGGATGCAGCACCTTCGGCCGGCTGGATTGCATCCGCGTGCCCTCGCCTGCGGCGAGTACCACGGTCAGGCTCGATCGAACGCCCATGACCCCTTCCAATTGCTTGCCAACACCCGACGAAGCGCGGGCTTCGTCGAACGCGCCATACGCCATGTCGTCGTCATAGAACGTTTTCTATCCACCGCAAATCTTCGGGATTCAAGCTGGCGGCCCAAATGCTGTTAATGTTTACCGGTGATTCGTTTGGTTCCAGGGACGCTCATCGATCGAATGGCAAAGGATTCCGACCAATTGGCCGGCGCCTTCAAGACTGAAAACACCGGATGGCTGCTGTCCGGACTTTTGGCTGAGGAGAACGGCCTCGACCGGCGCGCGCTGCTGCGGATCGGCACGTGGGGGGCTGTGGCGGTCGGCGCCGTCATCCTCGCCGTCGTCGCCAACGAAACCTCGCTCGGCTGGCGTCACGAACAGGTCGCAGCTGAAGATCTGGCGCGCCAAGCGCAGCAGCTGCAGTCCCTCAGCAAGCAGAGCCAGAACGAGGCGCGCCAGATCGCCGCCGCCATCGAGACGCTGAACACCGATCGCGACCGGCTGTTTTCCCGTGTCACCGTGCTCGAACAGGGCCTGGATTCGGTGACCGGCGCGATCGCCAGGCAGAATTCGACGCAAACGTCGGGGCAAAATTCCCCACAAAATTCCGGGCAAAATTCCGCTGCCGCCGCGCCGCCAATCGGAC
>NZ_JBAURI010000183.1:0-1604 GCF_049581145.1 Bradyrhizobium sp. | reverse complement strand
GCTCGTGATGGCGCCGGCGACGCAGAGCTTGCAGCAATTGGGCGAGCTCGGTGTGCGCCGCGTGAGCGTCGGCGGCGCACTGGCGCGAGCAGCGTGGGGCGGATTCATGCACGCGGCCCAAGAGATTGCCGAGCACGGCCGCTTCGCCGCACTCGCGAACGCCGCTTCGGGGCGGACTCTCAATGCACTGTTCGACTCGCCGGAAGGCTAGTGGAGCGCGAGCCCGAGCTCCGACGGCGCGCCATGATGGCGGCGGAATAATCGACCGCGCTCTGCCGCGAGCACGCACGCCAGAGCGATGAGGCCGCAGCACAGGGCGCCCCGCGGAATGGGCACGATGCTGCCGTGGTAAGAGCGGCCGATCAGGGCCGCGACAACGGCGGCCGCGCCGGTCGATATGCAGCCCTGCAACGAGGCACCGATACCGGCGACGGATCCCACGGGCTCCATGGCCATGGCGCCGAAATTGGATGCAGCCAGGGAAAAGGCCGCCATGGTCACGCCTTGCAGCGCCACGAAGGTCCACATGCCGTCCCGGCCGAGCGCGGCCACGACCAGATGCAACGTCGCCACGCCGATGAACACGAGCAGCGCGGTGTGGGAAATGAGCCGCATACCGAGCCGCTCGACGAGACGCGAGTTGCAATACGCGGCGACACCCATAAAGACTGCGCACAGCGCGAACATGACCGGCATGAGACTCGGCCGCCGGAACACGTCGGCGAACACCTGCTGCACCATCGCGACATAGGCAATAAGCGCGCCGAACAGCAGCGTCGAGGCGAACGTGTAGAAAATCGAGATGCGGTTGCAGAGCACCCGTCTCGCCGCGGCAACCACCCGCCGCGGACGCAAGCTGAGCCGGTATTCGGGGTGCAAAGTCTCCGGCATGCGCGCGCACGCCCATACCCAGACGAGCGTGCCGTAAAGGCCACACGTGATGAAGATGTAGCGCCACGATGCAGCGGCCAACACCAGCTGTCCGAGACTCGGCGCGAGGATCGGCACGGTGAGAAACACCATGAACATGAGCGACATGACGCGCGCCATCCGGCGTCCCGAGTACTGATCGCGCACCGCGGAGCGCACCACGGTCATGCTCGCGGCAGCGATGCCATGAAGGCAGCGACCGGCGAGGAGCGCCTGAAAGCCGCCGGTGAGCCCACAGCAGAGCGCCGCTGCCACGTACAGAGTGAGACCGCCGAGCAACACCGGGCGCCGGCCGAACCGATCGGAGAGCATTCCCCAGAAGAGCTGCCCTAGGCCAAGACCCGCCATGTACGCGGTCACGATCCACTGACCGCGATTTGGATCGGACACCCCGAGCGCCCGGGCGATGGCCGGCAAGGCAGGCAGCATGCTGTCGATGGCGAGAGCCTGGGTCGACTGCATCGCCGCGGCGAGCGCTACGAACTCGACGAAACGTATGGGAACCGCCGGGCTGCCTTGCCCGACGGAAGGGACCGACTTGCTCAAGTTTTGACGACTGTCCCGGGCGGCGCCCCAGACACCTGGGTCCGCGCAATGCTGGTCGCCATGGTCACGATCGAGGCAAGGTCGGTGAGATTGGCGGGCACGACGAGAGTCGTGCCGCTCTGAGCCAG
>NZ_JBAURI010000182.1:0-13870 GCF_049581145.1 Bradyrhizobium sp. | reverse complement strand
GAACAGGGGGGACTGGCGATCCGCTTCGTCGAGCCGATCGAGATCGATCAAGAGGCTCATGACGCGATAGCTGAACCGATGGCCGATCGGCTTCAGCCGCGCGTGCATCACTTTTCCGACATAGAGCGCCGCGGCGCGGCCGTTATCGCAAGCTTGGGGTCGTCCCACGGCCATTGCTACTCCGCGGCTTGCGCCAGTTGCGGCGGCGCCGGGCGCCAGGGCGCGGTCGCGCCGAGCGCCTCGGCGACCGCAAGTCCCGACCGCAAGCCGTCCTCATGAAAGCCATAGCCGGTCCAGGCGCCGCAGAACCAAGTGTGCTGGCGGCCCTGGATTTCGGCAAGGCGCTTCTGCGCCGCGAAGGCGGCCGCGTTGTATTGCGGATGCTCGCAGACATATTTGTCGAAGGTCAGTTCGGGCGCCGGCGCGAATGGCGGGTTGAGGGTGACGAACAGCGGCTTGTCCGGATCGATGCCCTGCAGCTCGTTCATCCAGTAGGTCACGGCGATATCGTTTTCGGCCGCGCTCTCGCGCTGCCAGCGCAGGAAATTCCAGGACGCCCAGGCGCGTTGCCGTTTCGGCATCAGCCGCTGGTCGCGATGCAGATAGACGGTATTCGGCGCATAGCCGATCGCGCCGAGAATATCGCGTTCGCGCGGGTCGGGATCGGCGAGCATCGAGAGCGCCTGGTCGCTGTGGGAGGCGATCACGACATGATCGTAGCGGTCGCTTCCGCCGTGACTGTCATGGACGACGACGCCGTGGCATGTCCGTTCGATCCGGGTCACTGCACAGCCGAGCCGCATCCGGTCACGAAACCCAGCGGTCAGTTTTTCCACATAGCGGGCGCTGCCGCCTTTGACGGTGCGCCAGACCGGACGATCCAAATGCAGCAGGCGATGGTTGTCGAAGAATGCCACGAAATTCTCGGCCGGAAAATCCAGCATCTCGGCCGCCGGCGCCGACCAGATCGCAGCCCCCATCGGGGCGAGATAGTCGGTCAACAGGCGCGGCGCGAAGTGCTTGCGGCGGAAATAGTCGCCGAGCGTGAGCCCGGCCAGCCGGCCGGCCTTGTAGTCCTCGACGCTCTGCTGGTTGAAGCTGAGAATGTCGCGCAGCATCCAGAGATAGGACGACGAGAGCAGGTTCTTCGGCTGTGCGAACAGGCCTTTGGCTGTCTCAAACCAGCTGCTGCCGCCGCCTTTCCATTCGAACCCGCCGCCGTTGGCAGTGACTGCAAAGCTCATGCAGCTTGCCATGGTCTCGACGCCGAGATGGGCGAACAAGGCCTTCAAGTCGGGATAGTTGAGTTCATTATAGACGATGAAGCCGGTATCGACCGCGATCTGCGTGCCATCATAATCGACGGTCACGGTATGGCTGTGTCCGCCGGGCCGGAGTTCGCGCTCGTAGACGGTAACCGGATAGCGTCTCGACAAGGTCCAAGCGGCGGCATTGCCTGCGATTCCCGTTCCGATAACCGCGACACGCATTCGCTAGCCCCCATCCGTCGATGACCAAGAGATGGCTGAGATACGCTGCCGTCCGTGCCGGGTTTCAGCACGGGATGGCCGGCGGGGATGCCGCTTGTTGAAGTGCGCGGCCGGCGAGCTTATAGCGGCGCCATGTCCGACCCATCGCAAGAGACCGGCGCCCTGGTGGTGGTCGCCGAGTGCCCGCGCTGTCTCAAACCGCTGCCGCTGTGCATTTGTGACAGCATCACGCCGATCGAAAGCCGGCTCTCGCTGTTGATCCTGCAGCATCCGCAGGAGCAGGACAGGGCGCTGGGCACCGCGCGGCTGACCGCGCAGCATTTTGCCAAGGCGGTGCTGCGAATCGGCCTGTCTTGGCCGAGCCTTGCCAAGGCGCTGGGACGGCCGGTCGCCGATCCGACGCGCTGGGCGGTGCTTTATCTCGGCTCGGCAAAAGTCGCCGATCTCGACACCGACCGCGAGATCGTCGCGATCGACCGCAAGGGTGCCATCGCGGACAACCAGCGCGCCATCCTCGGTCATATCGAGGGCGTGGTGCTGCTGGACGGCACCTGGAGCCAGGCAAAGGCGTTGTGGTGGCGCAATGCGTGGATGCTGAAATGCCAACGCATCATTCTCGGCCCGAATCAGCCGTCGCGTTACGGGCATTTGCGTCGGGAGCCGCGCCGCGACGGGCTGGCGACCATCGAGGCGGCGGCGATGCTGATCGCCGGTCTTGAAAAACGCCCCGATATCGTGGCGACCTTGAACGCGAGCTTCGAACGCATGCTGGCGCGCTATCGCGATGTGCAGGAGACGATGCCGGACCTCGCCCCTCGACCGAAGCCGCGCCAGAAGCGCGATTTTCGCCGCAGGCGCGCCTGAGCGGTAAGGAACTCGAGTGGATTGGCGGGCGGCCATCATGGGAGGCCACAGGACGCGAGCGCTGGTCAGCCTTGTGCGGGTTTGCCGGTGGTCGCGATGGGAAATTCCACCGGCCGAGTGCCGATCTTCCTGGGTTTTTTCACGGGAGCGGCAATCAGCCCCTCTCTGATGGCTTGTTTCCGCGCCAGTTTGCGCAGCCGGCGGATGGCGTCGGCTTTCTCTCGTGTCGCCCTGTCTGACGGCTTTTCGTAGAAGCGCCGCCGCCGCATCTCCCTGAACACGCCTTCGCGCTGCATCTTCTTCTTCAGCACGCGAAGCGCCTGCTCGACGTTGTTGTCGCGGACAAATACCTGCAAACCGTCACTCCTTGCGGCCGCCCTATCGGCTAAAACCTGTCGCGGCAGCTACTGCGCAGGAGTATGCGAATATCAGGATCGATGGAGGCAGACCCGACAACGCCGATGGCGTCGTCCGGGACGAGCGAGCTTGCAAAGGGCTGTGCCAAGAACTGGCCCGGTCCGCGCGCATATCGTCAGATCGCGGATACGATCGGTGCGGCAGCACAGCGGGTCTCGCGGCCAAGGGGCCAATGACCGATGGTTTCGGCACGATGGCGCTTGCGTGCCCAAATAGCCAGCCTTTCTTTTCTCGGCCGGTCTTGGTTTGGTCTTGACCCCGCGCACGGGACCGTCGATTTGTCCGGGTCAGCTAAGTCATTCGGGTTTCCTGATCGGGCCCACGATCAGCCGGTAGCTGGGAACCCAGGCGGTATTCCAGCTTTCGAGGGTCGCACCGCACACCGCGCATTCGTAGCTGCCGCTCTCTCGGGCCGCAGCGATGGCTTCGATGCGGCGATAGACCGCGCCGCATGTGCAGGATCGGTGGTCGGTTTTTGGCATCCGAGCAATATGCGCCCGGGAGTCTCCTTTTGCCAGAGCCTCTGCTTTGCCAAAGCCTCTTGCTGTTGCCAAAGTGCCTGCAATGGCCGGGGTGAGGGGAGAGTCACCACCATAGGCTGCAATGTACAATATAATTGCCCGCGCTTCTTGTATTTGCCCGAGAAACCGTATAAGTTGGCCGCGTTCGATTAGCCGCTGTGCCTTGTTGAATGTGCCTGCGGGCTCTTTTCAAAGACATCGACGTAATTGAATTTGAATCGCGTGATCGTCACGCGAATTGCGCTCGAGCGCTTGGAGAAGATAATAATGCCGACAGGAACAGTGAAGTGGTTTAATGGCCAGAAGGGCTTTGGATTCATCCAGCCGAACGATGGCGGCAACGACGTGTTCGTGCATATCAGCGCGGTCGAGCGTGCCGGTCTGTCCGGTCTGGCCGAAGGCCAGAAGGTGACGTTCGAGATCAAGGCCGACAAGATGCGTGGCAAGACCAGCGCGGAAAATCTCTCGCTGGCCTAAGGCCCGGCGCGCCGTTCCACGGATGTACTGGAAGGGCGCTGCATACCTGCTCGACCCTCCCGCTCGACCCCTGGGGTTGAGCGGGTTTTTGTCGTATCAGAACGGAAGAGCACATTGTTGGTCAGAAGCATGGCTGGTAAGAAACATGGCCGGTAAGAAAACAGACGAACCCTCGCCGGAACGAATCGCCCGAGCGAACCGGCAACGGATCGCGTTCGAGGAAGGCCAGAAGGCGATGGCAGATGTTGAAAAGCAGTCCGTCGCGGTCCGGGACAACATGGAACGCTTGCGCGCGCTGAGGCAAGCCAAAGAGGCTGAAACGCTCAAGACCGAACTGACTGAGGGCACCAAGGCCAAGCCGAAGCGGAAGAAGCGGTTGTCAAGCTAGCGGCGTTGCAAAAAAGCGATTTTTTGAAACACATCGCCATCTAACGCGAGGGTAGTTGCCCAAGCCCTTGATCTTCTGTATTGATCCGCCTCCTTGGGGCCACGTGGCGGAGTGGTTACGCAGCGGTCTGCAAAACCGTTTACTCCGGTTCAATTCCGGACGTGGCCTCCAAGCAATATCATCAAGATCTTGCGCCCGGTCGTTGAGACCGGATGCAAGCCACGGCCTGGGGGCTTCAGCCGCGGCGCGCTTGGCGGCGGGCTCTGCGGTCGTGACGGGCTCGTAACTTCGAGAAGCTTGCATGCCCGTGCAAGCCTCGGGAACGGCAGCGACGCCAGCCTGCAGCTGATGGCATCCTTCACGGCAAATCGGAGGACGGTTGCCCGGCGTTCAGCTCGGAGCGTCCGCAATCAGCAGGCCGCGTTCCAGCCTTCCGGAAATGGAATCATGGGCCAAGCTTCGCCATTGTCGTTGGCAGCTCTCCGCGGCCGATTGCTGGCCGGCAGATAGGTCGACATGCAGTCCTCCCCGGGTACGGGTGCAACGGCGGTTTGAACGGCATCCAGCAATCGATTGTACTCAACTTCGCTCATCATCACACGCATGGCCTCCGCCGTCGGGAGGCGCACGGTGGCAAAACTGGCTTGTTTCCGGATTGAGCGGATTGCTCAAATTGTATCGATCCGGTGGGCGTGACCTGAAATGGTTACGGGATGCTTTTGTTCCTGCGACGAGGCTAGGCCTCATCGGAGGCGAAAGAGTGTGAGAAAAATCACATTTCCAGGGAAAAATTCTGCCTATTTGGTTGGATCAAGGCAGCCGCGACAGCCTCGATGAGGAGATCCCCGCCATGAAAGCAGGAATTCGGCTCGCGGGTTCGATCAGTCACACCCGACGCGCGTGGGCGCTCGGTCTCCTTTGGACGATGGTCACGGCTGGTTCGGCGCAGGCCGCCGGCACACCGGAGCAGCGCAGGGCCTGCGCGCCGGACGTCTATCGTTTATGCCCTGGCGAGATCCCCAACATCCGCGCCATCACTGCCTGCCTCCGGCGCCAGAAGGCCAATCTGAGCGAGGCCTGCCGCGCGCAGTTCGAGCAGTAAGCGCCGCGCGGGAACGCCATCGGTCGTAATTCGCAGCCCGCGCCTGAGTTGTGGATTTGTGCGCAGCAAGACATTGCTGCAGCGTCGGATTCTCAGTTTGTAAGGCTGTGGATATGCTGCGGAGAACCTGTGCGCTGCGGTCACCTGCGGTCATGTCACGCGGGTTGTGGCTCGCGTCGGCTCGCCGCCCCGCCGAGGCTGGTCTCAAACAGGCCGGCCGCCCGCAATCCGCCTGGCTGGGCTCTCCGCATGGCCAGCCTGTCCGCCGGTGACGCTGGTCACCAGTGAGGTCAGGTCTTTCGGCTTGAACGGTTTGGCCAGGCGGTGCAGTCCCTCCAGCGTCATCTGCGAACCCTCGACATCGTCGAGGCCCTCCTCGGGCTCCAGAAGCATTCCGGACATCACGACGATGGGCAGCTCCGGTTTGGTTTTGCGCACCGTCTCGATGACTTTCCAGCCGTGAACCTTGGGCAGGCTGAGATCGATCAGGGCCAGGTCGAACTCACGCGAGGCGAGCAGATTGAGCGCCGCTTCGCCGTCGCCACAGCACACCACCTCATGACCCTCTCTGGTGAGCAGCAAGCGGACCACGCTGCACACTCCGGCCTCGTCGTCGGCGATCAGGATCCTGCTCATTACGCAGGCCCGGGAGCGGCGGACGACGCTTCAAACCCGCGCATGGCGGTGAGGCGTTGCACCTCGATATCGAGCGACCGATCGATCGCCTGCAGCAGTTCTCCCGCGGGAAACGGCTTTTGCAACGACGCAGCGGCGCCAAGCCGGATGGCCATGCCCAGAAAGTCCGGCGCGCCCTGTTTGCGGTCGGTGAAGGCGCAGCCGGAAATCGCAATGAAGGGCAAATCCGGCTTGAGCTTGATCAGCTCGCGGATCGTCGCGATGCCGTCCATGCCGGACATGAACATGTCGATGATGACGGCATCCAACGCAAGCGTGGAAATCAACCGCAACCCGCTCGGACCGTCGGGCGCAACAAACACATCGAACCTCCGTCGCGTCAGCAACGCGTCGAGTGCCGCGCGTGTCGAATAATCATCGTCGATCACGAGAATTCTGGGCATGGTCACCCCGGTTTCAGCCAGACTCAGAAACACGACGCAACCCCGAAGACGAATCCCCGCAATACCCAAGGGCAGCTGAAGATCAGTCCTGTCGCCATCTTGCGCAATCGGGAGTTTTACGGGGGGAACGCTGCAAGCGGATCGATGTTTCTGTCCAGCGGCGTTGCTGCATTCTCCCGGATGCGCGACAGCAAACAAAACAGTGACCGGCATATGCACGGCTTGATGCAGAAGCGGTGCCGCTGCCACGATAGGGTCGAAAACTTTACGCTCTGATTCGTTTGATGCGACGCCAAGCGAAGTGAGCCTACCCACTGGGATCATGATGGCAGATCAAGCCGCTGTCGGAAAGGCGAGCGCAGGCACTGATAACAGCCTGCCGCCCGGATGGGATGCGGGCTCCGAGTCGGCTCGGCTGCCGCGTCGCGGCAAGCTGCTGCAAAGCACCGTCGACGAGGACCAGGTCTACGCCGCGGTCGTGCAGTCCGTTGGTGACGCCATCGTCACCAAAGCGCTCGATGGCAAGATCACGGGCTGGAACCGCTCCGCCGAGCGGATGTTCGGCTTCTCGGCCGATGAGGCCATCGGCCGATCGATCGACATGATCGTTCCGCCAGATTTGCAGGGAGAGACCGCTCACCTGCTCGAGCGCACGGCCGCGGGCGAGTCCATCGATCGTTACGAGACGGTCCGCTGCGCCAAGGATGGCCGGCTCCTGGACGTGTCGTTGAGCATCTCTCCGGTTCGAACCCAGTCGGGCACGATCATCGGCGCGGCCAAGGTCGTGCGCGACCTGACCGAGCAGAGATTTGCCGAGCGCAAGTTCCAGCTTGCCGTCGAGGCCTGCCCGAGCGGCATTCTCATGATCGACGCTGCAGGCGTGATCGCGCTTGCCAACGCCGAGCTGGAACGGCAATTCGGCTATCCGCGTTCCGAGCTGATCGGCAAGAGCGTCGATCTGCTGCTGCCCGAGCGGTTGCGCCAAGGCCACATCCGGCATCGCTCCCAATTCAGGAACGCGCCGGCGGTCCGAGCCATGGGGGCTGGTCGCGATCTCTACGGGCGGCGCAAGGACGGCTCCGAATTCGCGGTTGAGATCGGCCTCAATCCGATCACCGCGCTGGATGGGGCGATGGTGCTGGCAACCGTCATCGACATCACGGCCCGCAAGGAGGCCGAGGCCGCCATCGAAGCGCATAACGAGCAGTTGCGCCGCTCCAACGCGGAGCTGGAGCAATTCGCCTATATCGCCTCGCATGATCTGCAGGAGCCGCTGCGGATGGTGGCGAGCTTCACCCAGCTTCTGGAAGACCGCTACAGCGACAAGCTCGACGACAGGGCGCGCAAATATATCGGATATGCCGTGGAAGGCGCCAAGCGGATGCAGAGCCTGGTGCGCGACCTCCTGGCCTATTCGCGCGTGACTTCCACGGAGAAAGTGCTGAAGCCCGTCGAAAGCGGCGCGGTGGTGGCCGCCGTGGCCGAGCGTCTGTCGGCGCCGATCAGGGAAAGCGGCACCAGGATTCTGGTCCACCCATTGCCGGTCGTCATCAGCGATGAACTGGAGCTCGGGCAGGTGTTTCAGAACCTGATCAGCAATGCCGTGAAATTTCGTGCCGCTGATCGCCCACCGCGCATCGAGATCGCCGCCGAGCGGCAGCGCGCACTATGGAGATTCTCCGTCGCCGACAACGGCATCGGCATCGACCAAAAATTCGGCGAGCGCATTTTCCAGATGTTCCAGCGTCTGCACGAGCGCTCAAAATACGACGGCAGCGGGATCGGGCTCGCCATCGCCAAGAAGATCGTCGAACGTCATGGGGGAAAGATATGGTTCGTCTCAGCGCCGGACAAGGGAACCACATTCCACTTTACGCTGCCGGCCAAGGATCAAGACCAATGAATCCGATGCTTGACGCAAATGGCGCCGTCCAGAGGATCCTGCTGGTCGAGGACAATCCCGCTGATGCCGATCTGACTCAGGTCGCCTTCGAAACGGTCGGGACACCAGCGGAAATCAACGTGCTCGTAAATGGCGAGGAAGCGATCAACTATCTGTCGCGGCACGGCGCCTACCACGACGCCGTGGCTCCCCAGCTCGTGCTGCTCGACCTCAACCTTCCGCGCGTCGGCGGCCTCGAGGTCCTGGCGGCGATCAAGTCGCTGCAATCGACCCGGCATATCCCGGTCGTCGTCCTGACCTCCTCGGAATCCGGCGATGACATCATCAAGTCCTATCAGCTCGGCGCGAACTGCTACCTGACCAAGCCGTTTGGCCTCAACGCCTACCGCGACATGGCGCGACGGCTGTACGAGTTCTGGCTTCAGCTCGCCAAGCTGCCGCCGTCCAGCGACGAGTCGCCCCCTGGCGGCACACTCATCCAATAGTCGGGTGTTCGGCAGCTGGTCCGAGTCCATCCGGCCAAGGGTATCCGACAATGATGCAAGATCTCACGCACCGGCTGTTACTTGTCGAAGACAATCCAGGCGATGCCCTGCTGGTCAGCGAGGCGCTCACCGAGATTACCAACTATCGGCTGTCGCTGGAGGAAGTCACCAGCCTGAAGCAGGCGTCGGCGGCCCTGAAATCGAACGGCTTCGACGGCATTATCCTCGACCTGACGCTGCCTGATTCCACCGGCATCGAGACCTTGAGCCATGTGCGCGCGGTTTCGCATGGCGCGCCCATTATCGTCCTGACCGGGCTCGATGGCGGCAGCGGAATGCGCGAGCAAGCCGAATTGCTCGGCGCGTTCGAATTCGTCAACAAGAGCGAACTGGCGCAGCTGCTGCCGCGCAGCGTGCATTGGACATTGCGCCATAAGCGCGCCGAGGCCCAGCACCGCCAGTTTGAACGACTGGTCGGCGCGATCCCGGACGCGGTCATCGTCACCGACCGCGCAGGGGTGATCCGTTTCGTCAATGACGCCGCGTTCGAACTGTTCGGCAAGCGCCGCGACAATTTTGTCGGCGAAATGATCGGGCTGGCGCTCAAGGAAGGTGAGGTTTCGGACATCGAGATCAAACGCGGCAAGGAGAAGCGGTCCTGCGAGGCGCGGGTGACCGGGTGCGAATGGAACGGCGTGGCTGCTCATCTCGTGCTGGTTCGCGACATGACGGAGCAGAAGCGGCTCAGCGAACAGTTGCAGCATGCCCAGAAGATGGAAGCCGTCGGCTTGATGGCGGGCGGCGTCGCACACGACTTCAACAATCTGCTGCTGGTCATGCTGGTCTATGCCGAAATGCTGCGGGAAGAGTGCGGCACTGAGGACCCGCGCAAGACCGACATCACCGAGATCATCCATTCGATCGATCGGGCGCGGGCCCTGACCGGGCAGTTGCTGGCATTCTCGCGCAAGCAGCCGACCCTGCCGTCGGTCATCAGGTTGACGGACGTGGTCGCCGGCGTGCACTCGATGCTTCGCCGCACGCTACCCGCCAGCATCGAGATTGTCACGATCGCCGGCGACGATCTCTGGCCGGTTCTCGTCGACAGAGGACAGATCGAGCAGGTTCTGATGAATCTCGCCGTCAACGCGCGGGACGCGTTGCATTCCGGGGGACGCTTCGCCGTCGAGATCGAGAACCAGCGCATCGAGCGCACCGACCAGGGCCTGGCCCCGGGCGACTATGTGGCGATGCGCGTCGGCGACAATGGGACCGGCATCGCGCCGGAACATCTCGACAAGATCTTCGATCCGTTCTTTACGACCAAGGAGCACGGCCGCGGAACCGGGCTTGGGCTTGCGACCTGCTACGGCATCGTCGCGCAAGCGGGCGGCCGCCTCGCGGTCGAGAGCAAGCTCGGCGTCGGCACCACCTTCACCATTCTGTTGCCGCGGACACAGCAAAAGGCCGAGCAGGCGTCCGACCTGGTCGGTGAAGCGGAAGGACCGCGCGGGCGCGAGACGATCCTCATTGTCGAGGACGACCACGCCGTCATGCGCGCGACCGCGGCCACGCTCAAGAAGGCCGGTTACACCATCCTGACGGCCTTCAACGGCGATGAGGCCTCCAGGCTCGTGCAGCGCCAAACCGATCATATCGACCTCGTGCTGAGCGACGTCGTGATGCCCCAGCTGAGCGGGCCGGAATTTGCCGAGTTGCTGGCGGTCGCGCGTCCGCAGGTTCCGGTCATCTTCATGACCGGCTATTCCGACTATCCGATCGTCAACGACAGCGGTGACAACAGGATCGCAAACCGCCGGGCCATCATGAAGCCGTTCCGTCCCAACGAACTGTTGTCGACTGTCCGCGAGGTGCTCGACGGCAGGCCCAGGGAATCAATCGCCCGAGCCTGATTCGCGCACTCAATTGCCGGCATCGGTCACTGATCGCATTGTATTCTGGAAAACCGGTATCCACCCATCGGGGCGTGGCCCGAGAGCATGCCTTTTCCGAAGATGCCTTTAGCCTTCGGTCGCCTTGATGCGACGCGTGCCGCTATGGCCACCTTCGCAGCGGATGCTGACGACCGGACCGTCCTGCAGGGCCAATTTGACGCCGCTGGCCTGCTTCACCTGCCGCAACAGCGGCTCCGGTCCAATGATCGAGCCTTCCGCGACCAGAGGCCCGGCGTGCGGCGCCAGCGTTAACGAATAGGGCACCATCGCGACATCGCGGCCGTCGATGATGATCATCCCATCGCCGCTCAGTTCATCCGTGAAATCCGCATAGCTGTCCATTGGCGTGCCCTCGAACCGGGAAAAGTTCCGAACTCCCGGTTTGGTTCCAGGGTCGATGCCATGCCCGGCCTTGTCGCATCCGGCGCGGTTTTGCGCCGGGCATCGCCGCGGGCGGAAGCAGGGTGGGTGCGGATAGCTGGTGATATCTGCTGCCCCGGCACAGTTTAATTTGCAGCGGAGAATCAACTCTGGTCCTCTTGGCCAACAGATGCAGTTGCAGGGGGCCAATATGTCGATGCGTGTCTTGTTGATACCTGTCTCTTCGGTGCGCGTTCTCTCAGCACGCGTCCTTTTGATGCGCTTTCTGGGCGCGGCGGCGCTGACTCTCGCTTTCACCTCGGTCGCGCCTGCGGCCGGCCAATCCGGCGTGATGCAGCGGATGTCATGCGCGGTGGTTCGGTTCTATGTGGCGAGATACTCTGCCTCGACGGCGGAGATGTGGGCGCGCAGCCACGGCGCCACCGAGGCGCAGATCGGCGCCGCGCGGCGCTGTTTGAAGGATATGCCGGCGCAGACGGCGCAAGCCGTGCCCTGGTTAGCCCAGTAGGCAGCCATCATCGGTTTTGTTCCGGCATAAATGTTCCGGAACTCGCTATCGCGGGCGGGAAGAGGTGGACGGCGTCAGTCCGTGCACGGAACAAACGGATCAGCCTCGCATTGTCAGGGCATTCAAACGCTGGAGGACAAGATGCGAAAGTCTCTGTTTGTTGCCGCCGTCATCGGCGCAATCGCTACGCCGGCGCTGGCGGACGAGGTTGGTGTTCACGTTGGGCCCGTCGGGGCTGGCGTGACCGTCGGCGAGGCGCCCGTGTATCGCGATCGCGATCGCGACCATACCACTGTGATCAAGGAGCGCGAGCCGTCCGACCGGACCACCGTGATCAAGAAGGAAGATGCTGACGGCACCCGCAGCAAGACCATCATTCATCACGACAACGACTGATTCAGAAAGCTCCGGCAGACACCGGAGCTTTTTGTCGCTTGAGGTCGTTGAAGTCGTCGGCACTCCAATTGATTCGTGACGAAGGACAAACAACCAGGCGATGAGAATTCGGTCGCATTCAGAGAGCCACATCGTCGAACTCGACGATGGCTCGAAATGGCAGATATTTCCCGGCGATCTCGACGTCACGCTAAACTGGACGCCAGAGGCGGATTTCACGCTCGAGCGCGTCGCCGATGAAATCGGCACGCATACTCTGATCAGCACGGCCGACAACAGCCGGGTCCGCGTCATTCGCACCGGAGAAAACTGGCCGGTCGGGGATGTCACGGCGATCCTGAAGGACGGCTAGCCGGCCGCGACGCGATTGCGGCAGGAGAAGGGCGCGACCGATTGCGCCGATCCGGGGCCATAATAAGCCAAATTGCGTACTATAAGCCCCTCGATGAAACGAATCGAGGAATTGGACGGGCTTCGCGCGATCGCAACGCTGATGGTTATCGCGTGGCACTATATCGGGATTCCGGACGGACCCGATTCTTGGCTGTGGCGGGTCTTCTATCTTGGTCATTTCGGCGTCGACCTGTTCTTCGTGCTGTCGGGGTATCTGATCACGATGATCCTGCTCGAAAACCGCGAATCCGAGAGTTATTTCTCGTCTTTCTATGGACGCCGGGCATTACGGATCTGGCCATTCTATTACCTGATGTGCGCCATATGCTTCATCGGGTGGCGGAGCGGCGCGAGCCCCGCTCTGTTTCGAGGTGCCGTCCCTGGCTGGACCTATATTTTCGGCGTCCAGAACGTCTGGATGGCCAAGCTCCAGACCTTCGGCGCGAACTGGCTCGGGGGGACTTGGTCGCTCGCCATCGAGGAGCAGTTCTATCTCGTTTTCCCGCTCATCGTCCGTTTCGTGCCGGTTGATGTTCTACCGAAGATTCTGGTGACGACGATCGTGATTTGTCCGCTCGGGCGCCTGATCGATAGTTTCACCGGAGATCAGTTCGGCTATTATGTGCTGCCGCAATTCCGCGCCGATGTCCTCAGCATCGGGGCGCTGATCGCGTGGTGGCGCCTTCATGGCGCGCGAGCCTCGGGCCCGGACGACGCGGCGATATCTCGCACCGTTCGGCGGATTCTTGCCGGCTCGGTGCTGCTGCCGCCGCTGATCTGGCTCAGCGGATCACGAGCAGTCCATGCGGCTGCCTGGCAGCATAGCTTTGCCGCCGTGTTTTTTGGGGCGCTGCTGGTCTGGGTGCTGCAGCGCCAGGGGACGTCCGCCCTGAGCTGGCTGCGCGGACCGGTGATGTCCTTCTTCGCAAAGACATCATACGCCGCCTACCTGACCCACTACTGGGTCGCCTATCTCGTCTTCGCCGTGCTCGGCGTCGCGCACGTCGTCAGCACGATGTCCGGCGCTGCGACGACCCTGGCGTCGTTCGCGGTGACATTCGGGCTGTGCGCGCTGAGTTACGCCTATTTTGAAAGGCCCCTGATCGAGCTCGCGCACCGTCGGTTTCGGTTCCAACAAGGCGAATCGGCGGCTATGTCGCTGTTACCCTCTGCAGATTCTTGATCCCTGAGATATGTGCCAAACGTTGGCGCGCGAGCTAGCCTCCGAGGAAGCGGCCTCGCTAGCTGTCCGCTTGGTTGCTCCCTGGATGGCTCAACTCGATCGGCCAGACCCGTATCGCCTCGGCCTCGATGTCGAAGCGGCAGAAGGCTGTGCGCGGTTCCGCAAATCCGCCCGCCGCCTCGACCAGGGCGTCGCCGAAGCGGATGCTGAGCTGATGTCCCGAGGCCATGCCGGTGACAGCTTCGATGACGCCGGTGTAGCGTCCACGATCGCCGATGCGAACTTGCCAGGGCGCGACGCTCCAGCCGACGCGCGCGCCGGTCGTGAG
>NZ_JBAURI010000181.1:0-7196 GCF_049581145.1 Bradyrhizobium sp. | reverse complement strand
CCGAACGGCTGGCGACGATCGAGGCCGGCCGGCCCGTGGCCCCGGTGCTCGCAGGAGCGGGCGTTGCAGGAGGAGGCAAGCGATGAACCAAGTTCTGGACTTCGTACCGATCTGGACGCTGATCCTGGGCCTTGCCGTATTCTTCTACGTCCTGCTCGACGGCTTTGACCTCGGCGTCGGCATTCTCTATGGCCTCGCACCGAACACCGCCGCGCGCAACACGATCATGAACGCGATTGCGCCGATCTGGGATGGCAATGAAACCTGGCTGGTGCTTGGCGGGCTCGGCCTGCTCGCGGCCTTTCCGCTGGCCTTCGCCATCATCATCCCGGCGGTTTATTTTCCGATTTTGGTGATGCTGCTGGCGCTGGTGTTTCGCGGCGTCGCGTTCGAATTCCGCTTCCGCGATGCCGAGCACAAGACGTTCTGGGATCGCGCCTTCAACTACGGATCGGGCATCGCGACCTTCGCGCAAGGCATGGTGATCGGCAGCTTCATCCAGGGATTTCAGGTCAGCGGGCGGGTATTCTCGGGCACCTCGTTCGATTTCCTGACCCCGTTCTCGATCCTCACCGGCATAGCGTTGCTGTTCGGATATGGAATGCTCGGCGCGGGCTGGCTCATTCTCAAGACCGAAGGCAGCGTTCAGGAGGCTGCCCGCCGGCAGGGCCGGGTCTGCCTGGTCGGCGTCCTGGCGGCGATCGGTATCGTCAGCGTCTGGACACCGATCATGAATCCGGCAATCGCCTCGCGCTGGTTCGCTTTTCCCAACATGCTGTTTCTGGCGCCGGTTCCCGTTGCGACGGCCGTCGTCGCCTTTGTTACCTGGCGTGCGCTGTACGGCCGCTCGGAAATCCTTCCCTTCGCGGGCGGCATAGGCCTTTTCGTACTATCCTATGCGGGAATTACCATCAGTCTCTATCCGATGATCGTGCCCTATCATTTCACTTTGTGGGAGGCGGCGTCCTCGGACCGGACCCAGGCGTTTCTCCTGGTCGGCACGCTCGTGCTGCTGCCGGTCATCCTGATGTACACGAGCTGGTCCTACTGGGTATTTCGCGGCAAGGTGCGTACCGACATCGGCTATCAGTGAAGCCTCCGCAATCCGGATCCGTCGCAGCGGAGCTCTGCTTTGCCGGCCGGCTCTGGGCGCCGAACCAAGCCGGCTGCGCTGTGTTTTGCGCGACGCTGCCCAAAAGGGAAAGATCGCCTGCGAGCTCGGAGTCATTTCATGCCTGGTCTCGCCAAAAAGGCGAACGCGAGCGGCTCCGCACTGTGGGAATCGACGCGATGCATGGATTGGCCGGCCCGCGGCTTGCGCAACGGGGCGACCGTCGGCGCGATCGGCCAAAAGCTTCGCAAGCAAAACCATGGCGAATGGCCTGTCTGTCTGGGCCCCCAGGTGACGTCTCTGTCTGATCCATCCGGCGTCCGCAGTGGACGGCCGTGCCATAGCGTTATGGAATCCGCGCAGACGCTCCTCATTCGGCACCGATGCGGGCACCTTTCTCGGCCACCGAACGCTTCATCAGCAGGACCATGAGGAGCGGTGCCAGCGTCACCACGGCCAGCAACCAAAACACATCGAAATAGGCCAGCGACGATGCCTGCTGTTGCCGCAGATTATCCAGCGCCTGCCAGGCCAGTTGCTGCGCTGCGGCCGGATCGCCGCTCTGCTGCAGGAACACGCCGCGGGCCTGGGCGAGGAAGGAAGCCACGCTCGCGTTGAAGGAATCGAGGGACTCGCCGAGCCGCAGGATGTGAAATTGATCGCGGCGCTCCTGAATTGTCTGCGCCATCGAGGTCCCCACACTGCCTCCCTCGTTGCGCAGCAGGCTGAGCAAGCCGACGGCTGCCCCCCGCAGCAACGGCGGAGTATAGAGATAGGCCGCGACATTCGCGGGCGCGAAGCACATCGAGAGCCCGAACACCAGCATCACCCGGGGCCAGACGACCTGGCCCGGGCTGATGTCCAGGTTCATTTGCGACATCCAATAGTTTCCGATCGCCATGATCAGCAAGCCGGCAGCGAGCAGCCACCTTGCATCGGCTCCCCGGCCGAGTGCCCGGCCGACAAACGGCATGGCCAGCAGCGCGCCAAACCCGGCCGGCGACATCACCAGTCCCGCGCTGAGAGCGTCGTAGCCGAACAGCGATTGCAGCAGGGCCGGCAACGATGTGCTGGCGGCGTAGAGGATAGCGAACGCGCAAAAGATGATGACGCAGCAAGCTGCAAAATTTCGCTCTCTCAAGGGACGGAAATTGACCACGGGGTTCGGGTGGCGCAACTCCCAGAAGATCAGGGCGATCAGACCCAGAATGAAAAAAACCGCCAGCGTCTGCACGCGCCAGAATGGATCGCCGAGCCAGTCCCATTCCTGGCCCTTGCTGAGCACCACCTCCCAGGAGACCATGACGATGACCAGGAGCGACAGGCCGAGCCCGTCAAAACGCAACGGCTGTTTCCTCAACTCCGTGCGCTGCTTCACCAGATAGTCGGGATCCCGCAACATGGCATAGCACGCGGCAAACGCCAGCAGACCGACCGGGACGTTGATATAAAACACCCATCGCCATGAATAGCTGTCCGTGATCCAGCCGCCCAGCGTCGGACCGACGACCGGGGCCAACAACGCTGCGAGTCCAAACAGCGTCATCGCGATGCCCTGCTTCTCGACCGGGAAGGCGTCCAGCAACACGCCCTGACTGGAAGGCTGCAGGCCGCCACCCGCGAGGCCCTGCAGGACGCGAAACACGATCAGCTGCCCGAGACTTGTGGCCATCCCGCAAAGTCCGGAGGCCAGCGTGAAGACCGCGATCGACAGCAGGAAGTAGTTGCGACGTCCCAGACGTGCCGAAAGCCAGCCGCTGATCGGCAGGATCACGGCGTTGGCGGCTAGGTAGCTGGTGATCACCCATTCGCCGTCGTCGACCGTGGCCGACAGGCCGCCCGCAATGTATCGCAGCGCGACCACGGCAATGGTGGTATCGAGGACCTCCATGAAGGTCGGTATGATGACGATACCGGCCACGAGCCACGGGTTCACGTCCGCCCGGGATCTCGTGGCTGGAAGTGCCAGGTCGGTCATTTGCCGGCACCCGCTGGGTTCGCCGCCGAGGCGGGGGGCGGCGATTGCTGCTCGTAGCCTTGCAGGAACATCCCGGCATTGGGTCCGCTCAGCGGCTTGTCGAGATAGACGTAGGGCACAACCGACGCGCCGATGAACAGTGGTTTCTTGTCGGGATCGTAATTCTCGAGCTCGATCCGGACCGGCAGCCGCTGCACGATCTTGATGTAGTTGCCGGTGGCATTCTGCGGCGGCAGCAAGGCGAGTGTCGATCCGGTCCCGATCGTGAACCCGGTGATCCGGCCAGTGAAGACCTGCTTGTCGCCATACATGTCGACATAGAGATCGGCCGCCTGACCGATGCGCAGGTCGCGCAGTTGCGTCTCCTTGAAATTGGCATCGACCCAGATCTCGTTGAGCGAGCGCACCGCCATCAGGCTCTGTCCGACCTGAACGTCATCGCCGGGATTGACGTTTCGGCGCGTGACGATGCCGTCGATCTCGGCTGTCACGTCACAATAGCGAAGGTCGAGTTCGGCCAGCGCGAGATCGCGTTTGGCGGCTTCGAGCTTGGCTTCGGCTTGCTTGACGGCCGGCGCCTCCGCGGCCAGCCGACCGAATGTGCGGTCGACGGGACCGAGCTTTGCGAACTCTTCGAGCATCTCCTTCGGGGACTGGTTGTAGGAGTGGACGACGCCCAACTGGGCCGCGGCCTGGATCAGGTCCGCCTGGGCCTGCAGGACCGAAGAAAACGTCTGATCGAGATCGGGGGGCACCTGGTCGAGCTCCGCGCTGTCCTCCGGCACCGCCTGCAGTCCCAAGGAGACACGGATCTGGTTCGCATCCGCCAAGGCCTGCACGATACCGGCCTGGGCAATCGACAACGATGCCTGACGTTGATCATAGAGTTCGCGGCTCGCCGTGTCCGATACGACGAGCTGCGCCGTCCGGTTGAACTCCTGCTGCGCCAGGACCAGCGTGGCCTTCGCTTTCTTGAGCGCGGCGACCCGGGCATGCAGCAGGCTTATCTGGTTTTCGACGTTCTCCACCGCCTCCTGCAATTGCCAGCGGTGGCTCATGGCCTGTGCTTCGATACCGCGCGCCGTGGCGCTGGCAGCCTGAAGATCCGCCTCGGCGGTCACCACGGCCGCCTTCTTCACGGCGACGGCGTCGCGGAACGGCTCCTTGTCCAATTCGACGAGAAGATCTCCCTTGTGCACGCGATTGTTGTCATCCACCAGAACGCGGGCAACCTGCCCGTGGACGCGCGGAGCGACGAACGTCACATGGCCGTTCACGAAGGCGTCGTCGGTCGAAACCGTGCTGAGCACGAAGCGGATCCAGGGAATGCCGTACACCGCGGCCGCGATGACGACAGCGCCGAGCACGCCGATCATCAGCATGCGCCGCCGTGTGAACCGTTGAGTCGCGGCCGGCTTCGGGTCAGTATCTGTCGGTGGTCGTGCGGCGTCGCGATCGACCCCGGAATCCGCTCTGCCGGTGGCGGGCACCGAATCTGTGCCAGTCCCGTGCTCGATGGTCTCGGTAGGCATCGGAAAATCCCTCCCAAGGAAGATCGTTTCTCAACCAGATCATTCGTGCTCGTCGCGCCGATCCAGGTCCCGATGCCGCTCACGATTCTCGCCAGGACGCGATGTGGATAGCTCGCGCATCCTCGTTCTTCCTCCTTGGAAGCCAAGACTATCCCGAAAGCCGCTGCCGAGCCATTCAACCTTCGGGAGTAGGCTATCATATCAAGGTATGAGCGGGAATCACGAGGCGGCGACTGGCGCCATTGTCGACAGCGCCCTACCATTGTTTTCAGATCGGAAAACCGAGTGGGAGAGCGCGATGGACGATCGAGCCGTACGGGCGGCGTTGCAGCGGCATTGGGAGGCGTCGGACACGAGCAATTTCGAGGTCGAGCATGAGATCTATCGCGAGGACGCCGTGCTCGATTATCCGCAATCGGGCGAGCGGATCCGTGGCCGGCGCAACATTCAGGAGAGCCGCACAGTCCAGCCGAACAAGAAGCGTTTTACGGTCCGTCGCATGATCGGCAGCGGCGATCTCTGGGTCACCGAATTCATCCTCAGCTATGACGGCATACCGTCCTACACCGTGAGCATCATGGAATTCCGCGACGGACTGGTGGCCCACGAAACGCAGTATTTCGCGGATCGATTTGAGCCCGGACCCTCGCGCGCGCACCTGGTCGAGCGAGCAAACGCTTGACCGCAATGAGCCTCGCAGCGGGTGGGCGCCAGCCATGCCCTGGTGACCGACAGCCGCCTTTCAGGCTGGCTTCGAGCGGCAGGGGCCGATATGCGCGGTCCACGCTTTGCGGCTGTTTGACGAACATGCCGCGCACAGAAATCCGCAATCCGGACAATTGCTGAATTCATCACAAGCCATGATTCCAACCGCGCTCGCGATGCCTGGCGATCGCGGTGGAGCGGAAATCATGAGGACCGGTTGCTGCGTCCGGATATGACCGATTCGGTTGCTTGCAGGGTCTCAATTTCGTTGTGCGGTCCAATACCCGGAGCATCGCGCATTTCCTGCGTAGCCGCTCCACTTTCCACGACCGGAGACGCCGGATAGTCTGCCGGAACCGGAGGCGTATCTATCCTGAACGGTAACCGATGCGCGGACGGCGCCGGATTTCGCGACGTATCCCCTGAACTTGACGAGGTTCGGATGCGTCACGACTCCGTCGGCAACATTGACGGTGAAGTTGTAGGCGGGATCGCATGCGCCGCGCTGGGTCACGAAGACGAGGTTCCAGGAGCCGTCATAGGCCGACCGAGCCTGTGCGGTGCTCGCCACTGCGGCAAAACAGCCGGTCGCCGCTACACAAAGTAAAAGCCTCTTCATAACGGTTTTCTCCGAGACATCAGGGCAACCGATCATCCTGACCGACGCTTCGATCGAAGGCCGTCCAGTCGGAACGACTGTAGAACGCGTGAACGACAATTTGATTGTGGGGGAGTGCAGGGTAGAATGCTTGTCCATATTTGCTTCAATCGCCCGGATTGCTGACAAAGATCCGAGGAGAACGGACGAATGCCGGTTTGGGTCGCTACCGACGTGACATGCCGGTCGTGGTGTCGTCGCGGGGGACCGGGCCTGGAATTCCTATGCAGGTCGTCGTGCGGTCCGTCTCCTGGGCATCGATGCCGCAAGGTGCGGCCTTGACGACTTTTGTCGAGATTCCGTCGGGACCAACTTCATCTCTGCCCGGACCCGGATACACCTCCGGCACAGGGCCACCCAGCGCCCGATTTGGAGCGTCAGGTCCATAAGCACCGGTGTAACCTTGCGTGGCGGTCTGCGCAGCCGCGGCTGGTCCCAGTCGCGCGAGCACGGCCGCTATCGACAATATCCGCATCGAAGCCTCCTTCCAAAATAAGATCAAACCTTTCCTCGATCGATCGCTGATCAGTGGCCTGCCATCCCCGACGTCATCGCGCCTTCATCGTAGTCCGGCCTGGACGACCGCACTGTGAAGGATTGCCCTATGGGGGCGACATAGGCGTTGCTGTCCCGAAAGCGCGCGTTGACCGCTGTGCGGTGCTTCACTTGCGCGTGGTGGTGTCCGGAGGCAGCCGCCGCCGGCGCCGCAAATGCAGCGAGCACCGTAACGGCAATCAGAGTGATCAATTTCAGTCGCATCTTCGTCTCCATCTGTTTGCTGGAAAAAGCGGGTTGCGCCGTTCGCATCGACGACCTCGGTCCGTCGGCCCCTCAGTGACGGACGACTTCGTCCTGCATGGCTCCGAGATAATTCTGGTCGATGCTCTCGCAAATCATCCGGACGTGCGTTGCTGGCCATTCCTTGGTAGCGGCTTGGTCATACCTTGGTCTCGTCGACGACTGCCGCAGGTTTGATCGAGGCTTCGCAGTTTCGAATCGAACGGCGGATTTGCATCGGCGCAGCTTTGCTTTGCTGCCGGGACATTGTCGAACATGGCGCGGTGTCCAACCGGCACGGCAATGGCTGCGGAGTTTCCACGGACGTATCCGGCCGCCGCTCGCCTGCCGCCAGCCACTTAACGCAAGTTTGCGGCTGATGAAACAGGGCAAGGTGATCGGCGGGAGATAACGATGCAGGAACGGACCCGGGCG
>NZ_JBAURI010000180.1:0-2638 GCF_049581145.1 Bradyrhizobium sp. | reverse complement strand
GCATCAGCGCCTGCATGGCCGCGGTGGCCGGCGCGCTCTATGTCTGGAACATCGGCTATCTCGATCCGAACAGCGCGTTCGCCGGCACCATCGAATTGCAGACGGTGTTGATGGTGCTCGCCGGCGGCATCGGCACGGTGTGGGGACCCGCGATCGGCGGCATCCTGATCTCGCTGTTGTCGACGTTCCTGTGGGCGAGCTTTCCCATGGAGCAGCAGATCATTCTCGGCGTCCTCATCATTTTCATCGCTGTGGTCTCGCCCGGCGGGTTGATCGGTGAACTGGCCAAGCGGGGATGGCTGAAGCGTCCGACGATCTGGGGCCCGCCGCCTGCGGTCGAACCGCTGGCGGCGACGCGTCTCGTCTCGGCCCATGCGCCGGCCTCCTTGCTGACCTGCCACAGGCTGAGCGTTCGTTTCGGCGGCGTCAGGGCCGTTGAAGAGGTCGACGTCGAGGTTCGCTCCGGCGAGATGCTGGCGATCATCGGGCCGAACGGCGCCGGCAAGAGCTCGCTGTTCAATCTGATGTCCGCCTTTCAACGGCCAAGCGCCGGTGATGTGCGGCTGCAGGGCCAATCGATCCTCGGCAAGAAGCGCTACGAGCTCGCGCGCGGCGGCATCGCACGCACGTTCCAGACCAGCCGGTTGTTTCCCTCGCTGACGGTGTGGGAGACCGTGCTGGTCGCGGCATCGAGCATTCATCGCAGCCGTGCCGTGGCGAGCGCGAAGACCGCGCGCATCCTGAGCGACGTCGGGCTGTTGTCGAACTGGCAGGATCTGCCAGATGTGCTGCCGCCGGGGCGGCGTCGGCTGTTGGAGATCGCGCGGGCGCTGGCGCTCGAGCCGCAGGTGCTGTTGCTCGACGAGGCCATGGCCGGCATGACGGCGCAGGAGATCGAGCGGGTGCACGCCGCCTTGCGCGCGGCGATTGCCGGCGGCGTGGCGGTGGTTGCAATCGAGCACGTGCTGCCGGCGATCGCGCCATTGGCCGCGCGCGTGCAGGTGCTGGATTTCGGCAAGACCATCGCCGAAGGCGTGCCGCGTCAGGTCCTCAACAACCCGGTCGTGATCCAGGCCTATATGGGTGTCGACGAGGTTGCTGCCTGATGTCCGAGGTCCTGCTACAGCTTTCGAACGTGACCGCCGGCTACAAGGCGGTGCCGACGGTCAAGAACATCAGTCTTGCCATGAAGCCGGGCGACACCGTGGCCGTCATCGGCGCCAATGGCGCCGGCAAGACCACGATGCTGCGCGCCATCATGGGCCAGATCGTGATGCTGGGAGGCGAGATATCCTTTGCCGGCAAGACCATGTCGGGGCTGTCGACCCATCAACGGGCGCGGCTAGGCATCGGCTATGCCCCGGACGGGCGGCAACTGTTTCAGGCCATGTCGGTGGCCGAAAATCTCGAGATCGGCGCCGCGCGGACGTCGACGGCCGTCCGCAAGCGGCGCATGGAACAGGTGTTTGCGATCTTTCCAAAAATGCGCCCGTTGGCGCAGACGCACTGCGGGCTGTTGTCGGGCGGCGAACAGCAGATGGTCGCGATCGCGCGCGCCCTGATGTCGGAACCGCGGCTGTTGTTGCTCGACGAGCCGTCGACAGGGCTCGCGCCCCGCGTCATCGGCGAACTCTACGCCTCGCTGGCGACGCTGCTGCCGACCGGCCTGACCATCCTGGTGGCCGAGCAGAGCGCGCGCGCCGCGCTGCGTTTCGCCAAGCGCGCGCTGGTGCTCGAGGATGGCTGCATCGTCATGGAAGGGGCGGCCGCCGACCTGCTCGATGACCACCGTGTGGTCGACGCCTATATCGGCATGAGCGCGAAGGACCTGGAATGGCGCACCGAGCCTGAAGAGAAGTCGGCCGCCGGGCGCTGAGACAGGCACCGGATCACCGCCGTCCGGTCTTGACGACGGACGCCATGCGAGCGGATGTTCGGGCATGACGACAAGTGGCGCGTTCGCTCCGGGATCAAGATGACAAAATCCAATCTGCCGCTCAATGCCGATCGACTCTGGGCCGACGTGATGACGCTCGCCGACCTCACCGATCCGGCCAGGCCCTATACCCGTCGCTCGTTCAGTCCGCTGTTTCGCCAAGCGAGGGGATGGCTGGCGCGGCGGTTCGCCGAGGTTGGTTTGAAGGCCCGGATCGATACGGCCGGCAATCTGATCGGCCGGATCGAGGGCAGCGATCCCGCACTTGGCGTGATCGCGATCGGCTCGCACAGCGACACCGTGCCTGCCGGCGGCAGGTTCGACGGCATCGCCGGTGTCGTCACCGGGATAGAGGTGATGTTCGCATTGCGCGAGGCGGGCATCCGGCTGCGACACACCGTCGAAATCATCGACTTCCTGGCGGAGGAACCGAGCGAATACGGATTGTCATGCATCGGCAGCCGCGGCATGAGCGGCGCGCTCGACGATGAGATGCTCGACCTGACCGAACCGGGCGGCGAGACCCTGCGCGAGGCATTGCGCCGGGTCGGCGGCGATCCCTGAAGTGGACCCCGGAAATAGGACCAGATGTTAAGGTGTGAAGCGTCCTGCTCTGTCTCAACCGATGGAGCCCGGATATGACGAAGTCACGCAAGAAGTTCGATGCCGCATTCAAGGCCAAGATTGCCCTGGAGGCGCTCC
>NZ_JBAURI010000179.1:0-1848 GCF_049581145.1 Bradyrhizobium sp. | reverse complement strand
GTGGAATGGCTGGCCGACCATGACTGGCTCGGCCCCGATGTATGGTTTGCGCATCTGGTGCATCTCGATCCCGCCGAGGTCCGGATGCTGGCGAGCACCGGCACCGGCATGGCGCATTGTCCGCAATCCAACTGCCGGCTCGGCTCGGGCGTCGCGCCGGCCGATGCAATGGCCCGGCTGGGCGGCGCGGTGTCGCTGGGCGTGGACGGCGCGGCGTCCAACGAATCTGCCGACATGATCAGCGAGATGCACAGCGCCTGGCACACCCATCGCGCCGTCAAGGGCGCCGACGCCGTGACGGCCGAAGACGTGGTGCACTGGGCGACCGCCGGCGGCGCTCGCGTCCTGGGACTTCCGCAGATCGGCACGCTGGCGCCGGGCCAGCAGGCCGACATCGCGATCTTCGATCTGAACCAGCCGCGGCACTTCGGCATGCACGATCGCCTGATCGCGCCGGTCACCTGCGCGGGCTCGGCCAGCCTGCGCACTCTCTTGATCGGCGGCCGCATCGTTGTCGAGAACGGCGCGATTCCCGGGCTCGATATCGCAAAGCTTCGATCCGATGCGATGCGCGTCGTCGCGCGCCTGGCGGCCTGACAGGGAGAAACAGCATGCTTGCTACCAAACAGCCGGTCCTTCGTCGCTTCTGGTATGCGGTGATGCCCCTCGATCATCTCAAGGACGGCCCGAAGCCGTTCACGCTCCTGGGCGAGCCGATCGTGTTGTTCCTCGATGCCAAGGGCGAGCCGGCGGCGCTGGAAGACCGCTGTTGCCACCGTACCGCGAAACTGTCGAAGGGCTGGTGCAACAACGGCAACATCGTCTGCGGCTATCACGGCTGGGAATACGACCGCGAGGGCAAGCTGGTCATGATTCCGCAGTTTCCGTTCGAGCAGCCGATCCCGGATGCCAGGGCGCGTTCGTTTCGCGCGCAGGCGCGGTATGGTTATGTCTGGGTCGCGCTCGACGAACCGCTGAGCGGTATCCCCGAGATTTCCGAGGAGGGCGATCCGCGCTATCGCCGTATCCACCAGTTCTACGCCAAATGGAATACCGCGGCGCTTCGACTGATGGAAAATTCCTTCGACAACGCGCATTTCGCCTTCGTGCACAAGGGCACCTTCGGGGACATCAACCAGCCCAAGCCCGAGAAATACGAGATCGTCGAGACCGACTACGGCTTCGATGCCGAGACCATCATCACGATCCGAAATCCGCCGAACGCGTTCCGGATCAGCGGTACGTCCGATCCGACGACACGTCGGCACCAGCGCAACAAGTGGTTCATGCCGTTCTGCCGGCGTCTCGACATGGAATATCCGTCCGGCATCCGGCACATCATCTTCAATTGCGCCACACCGGTGTCCGACGGCGAGATACAGGTCGTGCAGATCCTGTTTCGCAACGATACCGAGGCCGACTGTTCGACGCAGGAGCTGATTGATTGGGACGCCGCGATCATCGCCGAGGATCGCGACATGCTGGAATCGACCGACCCCGATGCCATCGTGGATCTGAGCCGCAAGATCGAGAAGCACATGCCGTCGGACCGGCCGGGCATGCTGATGCGAAAGCGGCTGTTGGAATTGCTCCAGGCGCACAACGAATGCGAAATACCCCGGCACGAGACCACTTGAACGTGACTTGCCGTAACTGCGTCGAGCTTGCCTCCAATCCAGTCGCGACGGCAGCAACCTCTGTCCGGCCAATCCAATGACGCGGGGCGCTGATGCCTGAACCGGCCGATATCCTGATCCGAAATGCCTGCCTGAAGGATCGTTGCGAGCGTCTGTCCGACATCGCGATTTCGGACGGCGTCATTGTCGCGGTCGGCGCGCGGCTCGACGT
>NZ_JBAURI010000178.1:0-1562 GCF_049581145.1 Bradyrhizobium sp. | reverse complement strand
GGCAACTATCTTTCGCAATCCGGCGTTCTCTCGGGCACCAGCACTGCGTTGGAGAGTTATGAGACCAGCTTCGGTCACGACCTCAATGGCGACGGGACGATTGGCGTCAAGTCAACCGTGATCGAATCCAACGGGACGACCTCGCTGGTCGCGGTTGCCGATCAATACGCGCTCGAAAATAGCAGCGGAAATGGGCCGCACCTGCAACTGAATGGCGCAGCTGTCGTGGCAGGCGCGTTCGACGGCTGGACTCCGGTCGCCGCCGCGCAGACGGCGAGCGGCTATGAAGTTGCCTGGCAACTCGGCAATTCCTTCATCATCTGGAACACCGATCGCAACGGCAACTATCTTTCGCAATCCGGCGTTCTCTCGGGCACCAGCGCAGCCTTGGAAAGCTATGAGAGTAGTTTCGACTACGACCTCAATGGCGACGGTGTGATTGGTACTCCAACCACCGTCATCGAGGCGACGGGCAACCTCGTTTTGAGCTTGAGCCACATGACTCAGCCGGCGACGATCGACGCCGGTGCAACTCTTGAACTGACCGGCGCGGATTCCGGATCGATTACATTCAAGGGGGCCACGGGAACCCTGGTCCTCGACCACTCGACCGAATTTACCGGGCAATTGCTGAATTTGACAGGTGACGGAAATCCATCGAGCTCGGACCAGATTGATCTGAGGGATATCGCATTTGCCGCTGGAACGACCACGGTTTCATATTCGGGCAACGCGTCCGGAGGAACCCTGACCATTACCGACGCCGAGCATGACACGGCCAACATTTCGCTGGTGGGCAACTATACCAATTCCACGTGGACGCTCTCGAGCGATGGGCATGGCGGCACGATCGTGATCGATCCGCCGCTCCAAGCCGATAATGCAACATCGGTCGTCGCCCCGCCGCCGTCGATGAGACACAGCGGAAGCGCGGTCGATACCGCGCTGAATCACCAAGTGGCGCTGTTTTCGCAATACATGGCCTCGGCCTTTCCGTCCTCGGCGTTCGAGCATGGTAACTCATCGATCATGAGCACGTCTGGATCTGGCGATGGTCACCTGGCGCACTTGGCCCAGCCGGTTGCAACTCAGCAGCACGTTTAAGCGATTGAGTTCATTCGTTGTCTCGCGTAGTCGGGTCGTATCGGGGCCGACCTGAATGGAGGTCTCAAAGCGAGTCGTGGCAGTCTGACCAGAATCAATGGATTCATCTGGCGAAGGTCTGTTGGAGCTGTCGGTAAGCGGCTTTGGTGAGCCTCTTTATGCAGCAGATCTCCTTGCAGCCACCAGCATTCAAGGCGATGCTCTTGTGTTTCTCCGCCGCCGCCTGATAATGCAGAATTAAATGCGACGATTTTTGACCATTTCATTTTATTGCCTGGCCTTGCTTGCCGCGCTGTCTCTCTCTCCGGCAGGCGCCGAGCCGCTCGAAAAGCGTCTGGCGCTCGTCATCGGCAATGCCTCGTATAAAGTGAGGACTTTGGCGACCCCGGTCAACGATGCGGCCCTGATCGCGCAAACCTTGCGGATGGCGGGTTTCGATGTCATGGGCGCCCGCGATC
>NZ_JBAURI010000177.1:0-3855 GCF_049581145.1 Bradyrhizobium sp. | reverse complement strand
GGATGTAGGAGCCGGTGGTTCCATCCGGCTCGACCAGAACCTGGAAGCTGGCATTGGGCTGACCGTTCTGGCCGGGAACCGAGAAATCGATCTCGACCAGCACCGCGGTGCCTCGAATGCCCATGGTCGCGACCGGCGTATCGATCTTCATGTCGCCGTGCTTGGCCGTCTGGCCGGCGACAAAGCTGATGGTGCCCGCCACCAGGCTGATCAGCGATGAATTGTTCGACCCGTTGGGGTCGTAGACCATCTCGTTGAGCACCATCCTCGCATTCGACGACAGCCCGAACACGGTGCCGTCGATGAAGGTGATGCCGAGCGTCGAATTGGAACCGGACTGCACCACGTCGCCCTTTTCGACGTTGTCGCCCCTGTTCAGGATGATCGAGACGCCGTTGCGGACCACGGTCGCGCTGCCGTCGAGCTTGGTGACGTGCCCGATCACCTGGTGGGCGCCAACGCTGCCATCGGCCTGGCTGATCCGCACCTCACCTGTCAGGGCGTCGACGAGATCGCCCCCCAGATGCGCGCCGTCGGGCGACGCCAACGCGCGGTGTTTTTCACCTTTGAAGTAATCCTGGACGACGAATTCGTGGTCGTCCTTGGACAGGATCAGGTCGACCCCAGAACGCTTGAAGTCGCCGTTGAACAGAAGTTGCGCATCGGGAACGACGACCGCATCGGCGGGCGGGTGGGCGAAAAATGAGCCAGCCGGGACCTGCGCGTGGGGCTTCGCATCCGAGCCAGGAGGGGAAAAAGTGGCGTCCAATTGGCCGACGTAGTTCAAAGACACACCACAATGGTTAATAAATTATTTCACAATCAGGCTGGGAAGCTGCATATCATTGACTGATCTGTGGCGAAACCATCTCCAGCTTGTGTCATTTCGACCTGATCCGACCAGCGCGGAGCGTATCTTCCAGGAGTAGGGTGGGGTCACGAAGTCTTCCGCGGCGTTTGCGAAGTATACGGTAGGTTGATCTACCGAGCGGCGCATCTTTGAATGTAATTCAATGTATTATCGGCGGAACAAATACTTGACTTACTGTTGGCCTACGCTGCTCTCAGCCATCCTGCGCCAATTTCCGAGCTGAAACTGTGATCTGAATAACAAAACCGCAATTCGAGGCAAATTAGCCATGTTTGCCAAACATCTGTCCGGACACAACCTGTAAATGTACGTGTCGGATCTTCGCGGACGGCCGCGGACCATTTCGACCAGATAAATTTTCACGATGTGGGCGAGACAAATTTCAGTCTGCCGACGATTTTCGGGCCCAAAATATCGGTCTTTAAGCAGAAAAAAAGCCCCTCATCCGATCATTTGCCCCAGAAACGATTCCGGTCACCTAGCGGCCCGACAGGCCTCGATGCCCGGACAAGGGGTGTCAGATGGGGTTTTCCGGTCAGGCGCACGCGCTGCGTGCGGTTCTCTTGGCGTGCGGCATTGCCTGCTTCGGGGCAACAATGGCTGCGAGCGCCAGCACCTTGGAACTCGCGGCGCTCGAACCAGCCGAGTCGACCGCCGAGCCGTTCGGGCTTTCGACCTTGCCGGTTTCGGGCGGCGGCCTGTTGGCAAAATGGCGCGGCGTCGCCCACCAGATCGACGACGAACGGGTGCAGCTCGCGCTGTGCGACGGCGATCGCGAACGCTGCGCCTCCAATGCCGCGTTGAAATTTCTCGCTATCGTCGATGACGCGAGCGCGCTCGAGGGCCGCGCCCGGCTCGGCGAAATCAACCGCGCGATCAATCTGGCGATCCGGCCGATGAGCGATCTGGCGCAATGGGGCCGGATCGATGTCTGGAGCTCGCCGCTCGTCACCTTCTCAACCGGCGCCGGCGATTGCGAGGATTATGCCATCGCCAAGTTCGTCGCCCTGCGCTTCGCCGGTGTCGCGGCAGGAGATTTGCGCATCATCGTGCTGCGCGACCTCATCCACGGCGAAGGCCACGCGGTCGTCTCGGCGCGGCTCGATGGGCATTGGCTGATCCTCGACAACCGGCGGATGGCGATGGTTGAGGACTCCTATCTGACGAATTACCTTCCGCTGTTCGTCATCGATGACTCCGGCGTCATGCGCTACTCCGACATGCCTCTGCTCGCCAACCTGCCCGAGGCGGCACCGGTGACGGCGTCGAGCGACGGACGGCCGCCAGGCATTATCGGGTATCCGGCTGACGTTGCGTTCCCTGACGACTGATCGACCAGGGTCTCCGTGCTCGTCACAGCTCTCGATTCACCGCGCCGAAACAACTACGCTCCTTGTTCGGCCAGCATGCCAAACCGGATGGAGTTCATGACGCCTGAACCATCAGCGCTTCAATTACGCGGCTTGACCAAGCGTTTTGACCGGCTGGCGGTCGATGCGCTCGACCTTACGGTGCGGGCGGGCGAGTTCTATGCCCTGGTCGGCCCGAACGGCGCCGGCAAGACCACGACACTGCGCATGGTCGCTGGCCTGTTGCGGCCCGATGCCGGCTCGGTCGCGATCTTCGGGATCGATGCATTGGAGGATCCGGTCGCCGCCAAGCAGGTGATGGCCTGGGTTTCCGATGAGCCGATGATCTATGACAAGCTGACACCGCTGGAATATCTGGAATTCGTCGCCGGCCTGTGGGGTATAGCGCCTGCCGTCGCGCAAGGCTGCGCCCACGATCTGCTGGTCTCGCTCGGGCTCGAACCGCATCTCAACGAACGCTGCGAGGGGTTTTCCAAGGGGATGCGCCAGAAGGTGGCGCTTGCCGGCGCGCTGGTTCACGACCCCAGGCTGATCATCCTGGACGAGCCGCTCACCGGGCTTGACGCCGTGTCAGCCCGCCATGTCAAGGGGCTGTTGGGCGATCGCGTGCGCGCCGGATGCACCGTGATCATGACCACGCATATTCTGGAAGTGGCCGAGCGCATGGCCGATCGGATCGGCGTCATTGCTTCCGGCCGGCTGGTCGCGGAGGGCACGCTGACCGAATTGCGCCAGCAGAACGGGCGCGCCGATACCAGCCTGGAAGACCTCTTCATCGCGCTGGTGGATGTCGAGGCCGACGCCGCATGAGTTCGGCTGTCGCGATCTCCTGGTTTGCCCGGCATGAGTTGAGGCTCGCCTGGCGCGAATGGCTTGCCATGATCACGGGCGGGCGACGCGGTCGCAAGCGCACAGCCGTGATCGGATTGATCGCCTTCGCCGCCATCATGCATCTGCCGGCCTGGGCGGTGATCGGCCGCTTTGCGAATTTGCGGGCGCCGCTCGACAAACCCTCGCTGATCGTCACGACCGCGACGATCTTCCTGGCCTGGACCCTGATGCTCTCGCAGGCGATCGAATCGGTGACGCGCGTGTTTTATGCCCGCGCCGATCTCGATCTCATCATGTCTTCGCCGGCGAAGCTTTCCGATGTCTTCTCGGTCCGCATCGCCGCGATCGCGCTGACGGTCACCGGAATGGGGCTGTTGCTGTCGACCCCCTTCGTCGACGTCCTGATGTTCGGGGGCGGCACTCGATGGCTTGCCGCCTTCGGCGTCGTGATCGCCGTCGGCCTGTCAGCGGCAGCCGTCGCAATCGCGCTCACCATCGCGCTGTTCCGGCTGATCGGCCCGGCCAGGACGCGGCTGGTCGCCCAGATTCTGGCCGCGGTGATCGGCGCCGGCTTCGTGATCGCGCTGCAGATCGCAGCGATCCTCTCCTACGGCACGCTGTCCCGGTTTGCCGTCCTGACCTCCGACGCAGCCGCCGCCTACGCGCCCGATGCCGGCAGCATCATCTGGTGGCCGGCGCGCGCCACGCTCGGCGACGGCAAGCTGTTGCTGCTTCTGGTGGCCGGAAGCCTCCTGCTGCTCGGCGTCGTGATGGCGATCTTCT
>NZ_JBAURI010000176.1:0-9884 GCF_049581145.1 Bradyrhizobium sp. | reverse complement strand
GGCCTGGGTGCCGATCACCTCGTTCCTGATCTGGCTGGTCTATCGCAGCCGTCCGCACGACGAAGCGCAGTGAGCCGAGGCGTATCATCATGACCGGTCAGATCGAATGGCTTGCGCTCTCGGTTTTCATCTTTTTCTTCGTCCTCGTCACCATGATGGGCTTTTTCGCCTCGCGCTGGAAATCCGGCGCCGTCCCGGAGCATCTTGACGAATGGGGCCTGGGCGGCCGGCAATTCGGCATCTGGATCACCTGGTTTCTGATCGGCGGCGATTTCTACACCGCCTATACCGTGATCGCAGTGCCGGCTCTGGTCTACGCCGTCGGCGCCTACGGCTTCTTCGCGCTGCCCTATACCATCGTCGTCTATCCGCTGGTGTTCTTGATCATGCCTGTGCTGTGGAAGGTGGCGCATGCCAACGGCTATGTCACCGCCGCCGACGTCGTCCACGGCACTTACCGCTCGCGGGGGCTCGAACTCGCGGTCGCCATGACCGGTATGGTCGCGACCATGCCCTATATCGCGCTGCAACTGGTCGGGATGGGCGCGGTCATCAAGACCATGGGGCTGGCCGGCGAATGGCCGATCGTCGCCGCCTTTGTCATCCTGGCGCTCTACACCTATAGCTCGGGTCTGCGTGCGCCGGCGCTGATCGCCTTCGTCAAGGACATCATGATCTATATCGTGGTGCTGACGGCGGTGGTGGTGGTCCCGGCCAAGCTCGGCGGCTATGGCGCGGTGTTTGCCGCCGCGGGCGAGGCCTTCGCCGCCAAGGGCGGCGCCACCGGCCTGACCCTGAAGCCGGCGCAGATGCTGCCTTATGCGACGCTGGCGCTGGGTTCGGCGCTTGCGGCCTTCATGTATCCGCACACGCTGACCGGAGTGTTCGCCGCGAAATCCGCCGACACCATCCGCAAGAACGCCATCCTGCTGCCGGCCTACACGCTGCTGCTCGGACTGATCGCGCTGCTCGGCTACATGGCCTATGCGGCGGGCATCAAGGTGACCTCGCCGAACGACGTGGTGCCGGTGCTGTTCAAGACGCTGTTCCCGTCCTGGTTCGCGGGCTTTGCCTTCGCTGCGATCGCGATCGGCGCGCTGGTGCCGGCCGCGGTGATGAGCATCGGCGCCGCCAATCTGTTCACCCGCAACGTCTGGAAGTCCTATGTCAATCCCGCCATCACGAATGCCGGCGAGGCGTCCGTCGCCAAGATCACCTCGCTGATCGTCAAGGTCGGCGCGCTCGCCTTCACGCTGTTCCTGCCGGTGCAATATGCGCTCGACCTGCAGCTGCTCGGCGGCCTCTGGATCCTGCAGACCTTTCCCGCGCTGGTGTTCGGGTTGGTGACGCGCTGGTTCCGGGCCGAAGCCCTGTTGCTCGGCTGGGCCGCCGGCATTTCCTGGGGATCCTGGACGGCTTGGAGCAATGGGTTGAAGCCGCTTGCCACCTTGAGCTTCGGCGATGTCAGCTACACCTTCTATGTCGGGCTTGGCGCGCTGATCCTCAATGTCTTGGTGGCTGTCGTCGCGACCGTCATTGTCGGCCTGATCTCGCCGAATCCGAACAGCGCTATGGCTCAATCCCGATAATGCACGGCCGAATAGCGGCTCATGCCTCACCGTTGCTCTCTGACGAACCGGTTGCGCAGCGTCCCGATGCCGGTGATGTCGATCTCGACCACGTCGCCGTCCTTGATGTCAGGTGAGGCGCCGTCGGTGCCCATCCAGATCACGTCGCCCGGCCACAGCGTGAAATATTTGGTCAGTTCGACGATGAACGGCACCACGCCGAAGATCATGTCGTTGGTGTGGAAGCGGCCGGTCTGTTTGCCGTTGAGCTTGATGATGGTCTCCATCTTGTCGAGATCGGCGTCGGTCTCGATCCACGGTCCCATCGGCTTGAAAGTGTCGGCGTTCTTGGAACGCCACAGGCTGCGGTCGGCCTTCTGCCAAGTCCGCTCGCTGACATCGTTGCCGATGGTGTAGCCGAACACGCAGCTCATCGCGTCCGCCTCGGTCAGATGTTTTGCCTTCTTGCCGATGACGACGACCAGCTCGCCCTCGTAGTGGATCTTCTCGGTCGCGCTCGCCGGGATCACCACGTCCTCGTCATGGGCGATCAGCGCGTTCTGCGCGCGATAGCCGATCTCGGGCCGGTCAGGGATGTTTGGCACCGTGCCCGCCTTGTCGGCGGCTTCCTTCAGATGCTTCAGATAGTTCAGGCCGACGCAATAGAACGTGCGGGGGATCAGCGGCAGCTCGACCTTGACGTCCTTCAGGGCGTGGCTCTGCTCGGTCTTGCGCCATTCGCCAAAGGGATCGCCGTCGACAGCGATCACGTTGTCGCCTTCGACGAGGCCCCACGACGTCTTGTTGCCTGTCGTGAATTTGAGCCACCGCATGTGTTTTTCCTTATTCCGCCGCGGCGCGCGCCGCGAGTTTCCAGGCGCCGGCCGCAGGCCGCTTCAGCCCAAGATTTTCGCGCAGCGTCCGGCCGGTATAGTCGCTGTGGAACAGGCCGCGGCGCTGCAATTCCGGCACAACGTGCTGGACGAAGTCGGCATAGGACCCCGGCACATAGGTCGCCGCAATCACAAAACCGTCGCAGCCGCGTCCGGTGAACATCTCTTCCAGCCGGTCGGCGATCTCCTTCGGTCCGCCGACGATCGCGTCCTGGGTCTGGCCGCGGCCGGAGAAGGTGATGAAATCACGCGTCGACGGGTTGGCTTTCCCCGAAGTTTTGAGCACGCCATCGCGGATGCCGAGCATGCCCTGCATGCCCTGCAATTCGTCTGACGTGAGCGGTTCATCGATGCCCTTGGCGCCGAAATCGAAGTTGAGGCCTTCGGCCAGCAGCGACAGCGCATCGATCTCGAGCGGCAGCTTTTGGATCAGCGCCATCTTGTCCTCGGCTTCGGACCTGGTCGCGGCGCAGACCGGCGTCACCAGATTGCACAGGAACATCTGGTCGGGATCGCGGCCGGCTTTCGCGGCCTCGTTGCGGATCGCGTCATAGCCCTGCCTGGCGTTGGCGAGATTGCGCGCGGCGGTGAAGATCACCTCGCCCCAGCGTCCCGCGAAGCGCTGGCCGCGGCCCGAGGAGCCGGCCTGGATCACCACGGGATGGCCCTGCTGCGAACGCGGTACCGTGAACGGTCCGCGCGATTTGAAGAATGGCCCGTCATGGTCGAGCCGCTTCACCTTGGTCGGATCGGCGAAGCGTCCGCTCGTCTTGTCGATCAGCAACGCGCCGTCTTCCCAGGAATCCCAGTGGCCGAGCACGACTTCCATGAACTCGTCGGCGCGGTCGTAGCGCGGATCGTGATCCAGATGATGCTCGCGCCCCATGTTGAGTGCTTCGCCGTCGTTCACCGAGGTGACGACGTTCCAGGCGGCGCGGCCGTTCGTCATGAGATCGAGGGTGGCGAACCGGCGCGCCACGTCGAACGGCTCGAAATAGGTGGTCGAGCAGGTCGAGGCCAGCCCGAGCTTCTCCGTGACCATGCCCATCGTGGTCAAGACCACGATCGGATCCATCTTGACGCAGCGGATGCCGTATTCGACGGTATGGGCGTGATCGTTGCCGTAGCGGTCGGGCATGGCGAGGCGATCGTCGAAGAACGCCATGTGAAACTTGCCGGCTTCAAGGATTCGGGCGATTTCCTGGTAGTAGTCCGCGGACATTGAGTCATCGCGCGACTGCGGATGCCGCCATGAGCTCGGCAGGTTGGTGCAGTTCTGCGCCTGCAGGAAGCCGACCATCGCCATTTGCCGTGACATGCTGCTCTCCCGTTATTTTTTTCTTAGGCGAGGTCGAGTTCGGCGCCGAGTTTGTAGTCGGCGGCGAGCGCGCGCAACTTCTCCCAGGTCGCGTCCTCGATCTCGATGCCATTCTTGCGGCGTTCCTGCTCGCGCAGAAATTCGACCTCGCCGGGATAGAACACGCCGCGCGAGCCTTCTGATGGCGGCGTCGATTTCAGGTAACGGGCGAACTCGCCGACCTCCTTCTTGAAGTCTTGCAAGGGGCGGAACGCCGCCACGTTGAACACCGCCATGAAGCACCCGTCATTGTGCCGGCCGGTCGGCTCGACGCCGAAGCCGAGCCCGGTGAGCAGTCCGCACAGCACTTCGACCATCGCGGCCAGCCCGCTGCCTTTGTATCCCTCGGTGCCGCCTAGCGGCAGCAGCGCGCCACCCTTGCGATATTGCGTCGGATCGGTGGTGTGACGGCCCTCGGCGTCGATGATCCACCCCTGCGGAATCTCCTCGCCGCGGGCAACGGCAAGTTGAATCTTGCCGGCCGCGACCGCCGAGGTCGCCATGTCCAGATAGAACGGCGCCTCGAGGTCGGAGGGTACCGCGATCGAGATTGGGTTGGTCCCGAGCCGCGCCTCGCGGCCGCCGAACGGGGCGACGTGCTTCGGCGAGCGGCCGGAATCGGCGGTCGCGATCCCGATCATGCCTTCGCGCATCGCCATCATCGGGTAGGCGGCGAGCCGCCCGACATGGCTCTGGCGAAATACGGTGCAGGCCGCGACATTGGCGGTCCTGGCCTTCTCGATCGTCAGCGCCATCGCCCTGGCGTTGACGTGGAAGCCGAACCCCCAATGGCCGTCGATCACGGTCGTGGTGGACGATTCCTGGACGATAGTCCAGGCCGCGCCGGGCACGATATGGCCGGCCATGACGCGGTCGATATAGGTCGGAATTGCGATTACGCCGTGGGAATCGTGGCCGGCGAGGTTGGCATTGACGCAGCCGATGGCGACCGCATCGGCTTCCTCCTTCGAGGCGCCGGCAGCCTGAAGCAACGCGGCGCCAATGCGCGTGAGACGATCGGCCTGGACGATCGGCATGGTGTTTCCTCTGGAAATGGCCCGGGCGAGACGGGTCTTGCTTTGCCGCGATTGGCCTTCATGGTCTCAAAGCGATGCCATGAGGGCAAGGGGCAACGCTGCGAAAACCGCCGATGGCGGTCGCGGCAATAACGCATGACGAATTTCCGTCATGCGGCATTGAGCAGCTGTGCCGAGGCGACGCCGTCGCCTGGCTTATCTTTCTCGGGCTATTTCTCTTCCGCCACCAGCGTCGATGTCGCCGGGCCTTGGCCCATGATCAGCAGCACGGCATCCTCGTCCTTGGCGCCGTCCCAGTGCACCTGCTTGCCGTAATGCGTGACAAAGCTGCCGGCCGGCATCGGAACCGTGCCATGCTCGGGGTCGAACTTCGTGCCCGACCCGACCCACCAGGTGCCCTGCAGCACCACGATGTAGCGATCGTTGGGGTGGAAATGCGGATGGCTGAAATGATTGCCCTTGGTCCACCTGGTATAGACCATGTAGAAGCCCGGCTTGCTCGGATCGCCGAGCACGACGGCGTTCTGGCCGCCGCGCGCATCGACCGGACCCCACGGGATCTGGTCAGGCAATTTGTAGACCACGGCCGCGGGATTGAGCTCGGCCGCAGCGCCGATGCTCAGGGTCGCGGCAAACAAGGCGGGCAGCGCGAGATAGCGCCAGAGCCGGCGAGCGGCCTTCATGGTGTCCTCCAACGGATCGGCTTGCAGCGCCGGAATACCTCGGCGCATTGGTGTTATGTTAACCGGGAGCATTCTGTCTGAGCAAGACGCCCGCGAACAAGGTTTTGGCGATCCGACGACGCAACCGCAGCATCGAAACCGCACTTGCGAATCCGGCTTTGTAAGCCACGCTTGCAAAGCCACCCTTGTAAATCGACCCTTGTCTTGGGCCACGCTTTGCTATCGTGTAGGTTCAAGAAAAAAATCAGGAGGGCTCTTCATGCGATACACTTCGAGGACATTTGCCGGCACCCTTGTCACGACGCTTGTCGCCACCCTTGCGACGGGCGTTTTGATCGGTGCGGCCGCCGAGAGCGATGGCTGGGTCACGCTGCTGGACTCCTCGAACAAGGGCGACTGGAACAAGGGCGACTGGAACGAGGTCGGCAAGGCCAATTGGGAGATGAAGGACGGCGCCGTCACCGCCGACAAACTTCTCGAAGGCAAGGACCCCGCTTATCTCGTTGCCAAGACGGCCTACAAGGATTTTCAGATCAGGGCCGAGTTCTGGGTCGACGAGGAAGCCAACAGCGGCGTCTTCCTTCGCTGCGAGGATCCGCACAAGATCGGTGCCAAGACCTGCTACGAGGTCAACATCTACGACAAGCGGCCCGACCCAAGCTACGGCACCGGCGCGATCGTCAATGTCGCCAAGGTCAATCCGATGCCGAAGGCCGCCGGCAAATGGAACACCTATGAAATCACTGCGCAGGGCCCGCATCTCATCGTCGTCCTGAATGGCGAGAAGACCGTGGACGTTCAGGACTCGACCCATCTCAACGCCGGCCCATTCGCGCTGCAATATGCCTCTGGCATAGTGAAATTCCGCAAGGTGCAGATCAAGCCGCTGTAACGGGAGCCGCGGACACGGTGGACGATGTCCGTTGAATTGACCAAGGCGGTGAGCTGGCGTGGTGCGCCGCCATCAGCGGCCGGCATTCGCCGCGCGTTGGGCAAGCCGTCGTCGCGCGACGATTATCAGATCGCCCGCACCACGCCGGGCCTGCCCGGCGCGCATTCCAGCGCGTCGCGGTCCCATTTCGCGGCGTCGGCGGCGGCGTCATAAGTGCTCTGCAGGAAGTCGAGCAGCGCCTGGTCCGGATCGGCCCGGTTGCGCATGGCGTCGTAAGGCAAAATGAATTCGCCGAGCGGCTCGCTGAAGAACGCCGCTTCGGGGCGGACCTTGGCCGCACGAAAGCCGGCCGGCTCCGGATAGGCGTAGGAATAGAACGCGGGATAGTCGATCGCGCCGCTGCCCGGCCAGAATCCGGCGCTGCTCACCTCGTGCGAATAGGCCTCGCAGGCGACCGCATCGGACAAATGCGGCACGCCGCCGGGATGGCGGGGTGCGCGCCGTCCGGAAAACCGGGTCACCGCGAGATCAAAACTGCCCCAGAAGAAATGCACCGGGCTTGCCTTCCCGAGGAAGCCGGTGCGGAACTGCTTGAACACGCGGTCGGCATTGACAAGGATCTGGAAGAAGCGCGACACGGCGTCCGCGTCGTAGGAGGCATGCTTGGCGTCTTGGGAGAAACGGATCGGATCCGGCAATTCGTTTGGCATCTCGTCAATTGTGATGGCAATACCGAGTTCGGTGAGCGCGGCCATCACCGCTTGGTAGAAGCTCGCGACTGAATGGCCCGCCAGCGCGAACTGCCGCGCTTCGCCCTCGCTGGTCGAGATCCGCAGCACATGGTCGATGAAGTCGAACGCAATCTCGAAACTGCACCCGCCATCGGGGATCGGCGAAGTCGAAAGTCCGCGTGCGGTGACGTAAAGCGTCACATGCCAGGAATGGTTCAGCCAGGGTGCACGCGAAAGCCTGATCTTGCCGATGATCTGGGTGAACAGGTGCAGCGTCGCGTAGCTGTCACGCCACGCCGCGATCGGCAATTCGGGCCATGGATTCTGTGAGATGCGGCTCATCGGGCTGTTCCTGACAGGACAAGGCCGGGCGATCCGGCCCGGCCTTTATAAGCGAATACGAAGGCATTGGGATGCCCGCGCCAATTGTGCTCGTCTGGCTGTTACTTCTGCTTTTTCTTGCCGTCCTTGCCGAAGGCGGCGTCGACTTCGTCCTCCTTGATACGGGCAGCGGGATTTCCAGGCTGGCCGAGATTTTGCTCTTCGGTGCCATCGCCCATCATGCCTGGATGGGACGTCGCGGGCTTTGTCTTGGAAGGCTTCGGCTCAGTCTTGGGCTCAGACTTGTTGGTCATGACGAACTCTCCACGCGCGGATGCGCTCGGCCTAACGTGGCAACCACCGGCCGGTTCGAATAGACGGTTCCAAAGCCGGTCGGATCACGAAGCCGTGCATTCCCGGCAGCGGCGCTGGCCGCGCGTGGCGCGGAACAGGCTGCGGCAGTACCAGCGGGGCGCCATCGCCTGGAGCGGATTGCGGGCCAGTTGAGTAAACATCAGAATTTCGAGCATCGCGGTGTCTGTCGTCCTCTGGTCAACAAATAGGGCGGCATTCGCTTCGGAGAATGCCGCCCTCGATCGTATCAGCCATGCAGTCGGTTCGCGGTCAGCCGCGCAGTTAGCCGTGAAGCTTCTTGGCGGTCTCGGCGATCACGCGCCCCTGATAGCGTGCGCCGGCGAGCTCGTTGACGCTGGGCTGGCGGCTACCGTCGCCGCCGGTGATGGTGGTCGCGCCATAGGGCGAGCCGCCGGTGACGTCGTTGAGCTCCATCTGGCCGGAAAACCCGTAGTTCAGGCCCACGATGGTCATGCCGAAATGCAGCAGGTTGGTGATGATCGAGAACAGGGTCGTCTCCTGGCCGCCATGCTGGGTGGCGGTCGAGGTGAAGGCGCCCCCCACCTTGCCGTGCAGGGCACCCTTGGCCCAGAGCCCGCCGGCCTGATCGAGGAAATTCGCCATCTGCGAGGCCATCCGGCCGAACCTTGTGCCAGTGCCGACGATGATGGCGTCATAGTCCGCGAGCTCATCGATCTTGGCGACCGGCGCGGCCTGATCGATCTTGTAGTACGAGGCTTTCGCGACCTCGAGCGGCACCAGCTCGGGCACGCGCTTGATGTCGACAGTGGCGCCGGCCTCGCGCGCGCCTTCGGCAACGGCATTGGCCATCGCCTCGATATGGCCGTAGGCGGAGTAGTAGAGAACGAGAACTTTGGTCATGGGCAGTCTCCGTGGGGGATTGATGTGAGGCTCGGGTTTTCTTTTAGAGGCTGTCATTGCCCGGCTTGACCCGCCTGCCGGGCCGCAGCCCCACAGGCGGGTCAAGCCCGCGCATGACGATTGTTGGGTAGGAGGGCTCTTTCCTCAGCACTCAAGCTGCATCCACAAGCACCAGCTCGGAATCTTCCAGTGCGATGATCTTCAGCGTGTCCTCGTCGCGGATCGCGGCGCCGTCGCGGGCATTGACCCGCACGCCGTTGACCTCGACGCTGCCTGCCGCCGGGACCAGATAGAGGCTACGTGTCCTTCCGGCGCTGTATTCCGCGCTTTCGCCGGCCTTCAGCGTGGTGGCGAGCACCTTTGCATCGGCGCGGATCGGCAGGGCCTCGCCATCGCCTGCAAAACCACTGGCGATGGTGACGAGCTTGCCGGAGCGGTTCGCCTTCGGGAACGGTTTTGAGCCCCAGGTCGGCGCACCACCCTGGGTGGTCGGCTGGATCCAGATCTGGAAGATTTTTGTCTTGGTCGGCTCCAGATTGTACTCGGAGTGACGGATGCCGCTGCCGGCGCTCATCACCTGCACGTCCCCTGCTTCGGTGCGGCCCTTGTTGCCAAGGCTGTCCTGATGGGTGATTGCGCCCTCGCGTACATAGGTGATGATTTCCATGTTGGCGTGGGGGTGAGCTGGAAAGCCGGTGTTCGGCGCGATCTCGTCGTCATTCCAGACGCGCAAGGCGCCGTGGCCCATATTGCTGGGATCATAGTAGTTGGCGAATGAGAAGTGATGCTTGGCCTTGAGCCAGCCGTGATCGGCGCCGCCGAGCCGGTTGAAGGGTTTGAGTTCGATCATGTCCAATTCCCCGGATTGAGTTGGGATTGTTTGCTTGACCCTCTGGATAAGCATTCGGCTTTATTACATAAATAGAAACTATGGAAACTCATTGTTTCCAATTGTTGTCTCTTGGAGCCGTCATGATGACAAAGCTTCCCGATTTCGAGGCGCTCGCCATTTTCGCGAAAGTCGTCGAACTGCGCTCCTTCGCGGCGGCCGCGGCCGAACTGGCGCTGTCGAAAGCGACGGTGTCGAAAGCGGTTTCCAGGCTGGAGGAACGGCTGGGCGCCCGGCTATTCAACCGCACCTCGCGCCGGCTCGCCTTGACCGATGC
>NZ_JBAURI010000175.1:0-2669 GCF_049581145.1 Bradyrhizobium sp. | reverse complement strand
GCCTTGACTTGATCTGCGCGCGTCATCCTGCAGAACCTGTGGGTCGGGACGAAGAGGTGGCCCGCAGTCGAACAAAAAGGTGACTGCTCATCCTTGACAGACACATTCCCCATGTGAGCAATCCATGGAGCCGCAAGGTAAGAACGGATCGCTTCGTCGCTTCGCTTCTCGTGATAACGATGTTTGGCTGTCACTTCCCTTTTTCGTTTCCGTTCCAAGGAACACGCATGTCCGCAAATGACGCACTCCATATCGCCGTGCTGGCTGGTGACGGCATCGGCCCCGAGGTGATGGCGCCGGCGCTCGAGGTGCTGCGCAAGGTCGAGGCGAGCGCGGGGTTGAAATTCCGCTTCACCGGGGCCGCGGCCGGCGCCCACCATTATCTCGAGACCGGCAAGTCGATGCCGGATTCGACGCTGCGGCTGTGCGAGGAGGCCGACGCGATCCTGCTCGGCGCCTGCGGGCTGCCGTCGGTACGCTATCCTGATAATACCGAGATCATGCCGCAGGTCGAGCTGCGCTTTCAGTTCGACCTCTATGCCGGCGTCCGTCCGGCGCGGCTGATTCCAGGCGTGCCGAGCCCGGTCGTCGGCGCCGACCGGCGTGGCATCGATCTCGTGGTGATCCGCGAATCCACCGAAGGCCTGTTCGCCTCGATGGGGAAGGGCGTCGTCACCCATGACGAGGCGCGCGAGACGCTGCTGATCACGCGCAAGACCTCGGAACGGCTGTTCGAATTTTCCTTCCGGCTGGCCGAGCGCCGCAAGGCGCGCGGCCGGCCGGGCGCATTGACCTGCGTAGACAAGGCGAACGTGTTCAAGGCCTTCGCATTCTTTCGGGAGATGTTCGATGAAGCCGCCTCGCGCCATCCTGAGGTCAAGACCGATCGTCTCTATGTCGACGCCTGCTCCGCGCTGCTGGTCAAACGGCCCTGGGATTTCGACGTCATGGTGATGGAGAACATGTTCGGTGACATCCTGTCCGACATGACCGCCGGCCTGATCGGTGGCATGGGCATGGCGCCGTCAGCCGATATCGGCGACCGCTATGCCGTATTCCAACCGTGCCATGGCACCGCGCCCGACATCATGGGGCAAGGCAAGGCCAACCCGACCGCGATGATCCTGTCGGCCGCGATGATGCTCGACTGGCTCGCCGACAAGCACGGGCTGGAGACCGCGGCGGAAGCAGGCGAGCGCATCGAGCGCGCGGTCGACAAGGCCTATGCGGAGGGCATCAAGCCGATGGAGTTCGGCGGCGGCAACGGCACCGCCGACATCGCCAAGGCGGTGCTGGCGGAACTTTAGAGCATGATGCGGAAGGCGACCGGCGGTACAATTCGAATCAATTGGACAATGCGAAACACGTTTCCGACCGAGGTGCCGAGCTCAAACTGCAATTCGAGGCGATCGAGACGGCTACCATTCAGGGCGCATGCAAGGTCGAATTCGTGTGGCCGCAAAGCTTCCCGCGGGTGATTCGATTGAGCCGCCTCCATGGCGGCCGCAGGCGAGATGTTAACGATTGTCATGTCACCGCTGTCATGTCATCACAGCCGCTTGAGCCAGATGAATCATTACATTGACACGTTTAAGGCGAATTTGCATATATTTTCCCGCGCGGCGAGTGCCAGCCCATTTCTTCTTCGAAAAGCGAGCGACTAGGAACCAGCGCGAATCCTGCGGGTTATGACGCAGGCAAATCTACTCCACGAGGTGAGCGCATGTCAGCGGCAAGCTCTTCGATCCTTACAAGTCCTTCCATGCTTAATCGATAGCAGGCAGATCATCATGAGCTTTGAAAATGCGGCCAAAGAGCACCTCATCCTGGGGACGGATGCCCGCGATATCGAAGAGCAGAAGCAACGCTGGCTGGAGGAGAACCCGCAGATCGAAATCATCGAGAGCGGCGACGTCAGGCGCGAGCCGGCGAGCCTGTTGATTCGTCTTGGGGGCAAGCGTATCCCGCGTTTTTCCATTCTGCTTCAATATCGGGAAACCGATGCCCCGGGATCGCTCTCAACTCTGCCGCCGTCGGAGCAGGACAATCGCGGCAAAAACGGCGGCGAACGCGGCAGTCAACGCGCCCGCTAGAATTTCCTTGCGCGAGAAGCCTGCCTCGACGTGCAGAACGTGGCGCAGCACCGCGGCGGCGATCACCGCGGCGACAAAAATGCCAAAGAGGTAGCTCAGCCGAATTTTCGTCGGGTCCATGCGAGCAGTAAAGCGTTGACATGGCCGGGTATCAAGTGCCTCGATGAAGGGACATCTCCGTGAAGGTGATTTAGTTCACGGTTGCGCGCTATTGGTGTGGCGACGATCATGCGGATCGGGCGACGCGGCCACTCATAGCGGATGGGCAGCCTGTTTGGCGTCCTCGTCGGTCCAATCCGCGCCGCCGATGGTGCTGTCGATGAGTTCACCGCGCAGCAAGGCGAGCGGCGACTTGTAATACAGCGCGATGTTGTGGAGGGGGTCGGTCAGCACCTTGAAGACCCAAATGAGACCGGTTCCGGGATCGCGGATCACGAAGAGCTGGACCAGGCGGACCAGACCGCCGCAGATGCCGATCGCCAGCCAGACGGTTCCGACGTGGCGAACAAAATCGAGCCGGGAGACCGGCTCGGCGAACACGCCGAACAGAGTCGGGGCGAGGTACAAGACCAGCGG
>NZ_JBAURI010000174.1:0-1903 GCF_049581145.1 Bradyrhizobium sp. | reverse complement strand
GTGTACTTGCGTGCGCGTTGATCTCCAGTGCCAGGTCTCCGAGGGAATCTCCGCGGCTGGCTCCGCGAGCGCGAAAGGAGAAGTCATCCTCGCGCAGCGCAGCGACGACGTTCGAAAGAGTCTGCAGAGGGCGAATGAGCTGCTCAAAGAAATAGGCACAAGCAATTGCGCAAATGATTGCGACCGAAGCGGCCGCGGCAATGGATATCAGCAGCGACTGGCTTTGTTGGTAGGCAAGTAGCGCCGCACAGGCGACCATGGGTAGCGTGAAGGCGGTGAGCCAGAGGCGGATGCGGTGCTCGTACTTGAGGCGGCGTCGGGTTGGGCCGAGCGAGAGCCGCTGACGCTGGACGGGAGGGTCCGGCCTAGAGGCCATACTTTTCCATCCGACGATAGAGCGCGCCGCGACTGAGACCGAGGGCTTCGGCGGCCTGGGTCACGTTTCCCTGGGAGCGACTGAGCGCCTTCTGGATAAGGATGGATTCGACGGCTTCGAGGCTCAGGTCATCGAGACTGTGGGATGACGTTCGCTGAGTGTTCAAGCCGAGGTCAGCGACGTGGATGCGGGAGTCTCCCGCCATGAGCACGGCACGCTCCATGGTGTGATCGAGTTCGCGGACATTGCCGGGCCACGCATAGGCGAGCAGGGCCTGCATGGCGGGCGCATCGAAGCCTTCGATCGGACGGCGATAGCGGGTGGCGTAGCGAGAGAGAAAGTGCGCGGCCAGAGCGGGGATGTCTTCGCGCCGCTCGCGCAGTGCGGGCAACCGGATCTCGACTGTATTGAGGCGAAAGAGGAGGTCGTCGCGGAAGCGGCCGGCGCTCGCCTCGGCTTGAAGATTGGCGTTGGTGGCGGAGAGCATACGCACGTCGACCGTGCGAGTGGTGGAGGAACCTACGCGCTCGAGCTCCCCGGTTTCAAGGACGCGGAGCAGTTTAGCCTGCTGCCGAATCGGGATGTTCGCAATCTCGTCGAGGAACAGCGTGCCGCCGTTGGCGAGCTCGAAGCGGCCAATGCGATCGACGCGGGCGTCGGTGAACGCGCCTTTCACGTGGCCGAAGAGTTCGCTTTCGAAGGTGCCTTCGGAGAGGGCGCCGGTGTTGACCGCGACGATATTTCTTTGGGCCCGATGAGAGAGGCGATGGAGGGTTTGGGCGACGACTTCTTTGCCGGTGCCGTGCTCGCCGGTGATGAGGATGTTTGCGTCGGACGGGCCGACTCGTCCCATCAAGGCAACGACTGGATACATGGAGGGCGCGGTTGCGATGAAGTCAGGTGCGCCTTCCGCGCGGAGGATGCGGTTTTCGGCTTCGAGCCATTGCGTTCGTTTGAGCGCACGATGCAATTCGAGTTGATTGCGCAGGACGGTGAGGAGGCGCGGGTTGTCCCAGGGCTTTTGAACGAAGTCGTTGGCGCCGCGACGCATGGCCTCTACAGCAAGATCCACGTTCGCGTAGGCGGTCATGACGATGATGGGGATCAGGGCGTCGCGTTCGCGAATGGCCGCGATCAGGTCGAGTCCCTCGAGACCGGAAGTGGTGTCGCGGGTGTAGTTCAGGTCGAGCAACACGCCGTCGAACTCTTGATGCGCGAAGCAGTCGAGGACCAGGGCGGGCGAGCGCGCTGTGGAGAGACGATATCCTTCGGGAAGAAGCAGTATCTCCAACGCTTCGAGAATGTGCGGCTGGTCGTCGCCGATGAGCAGACGGCGAGGTCCGCCGGTGCCCGCTGTAGCGGACTGGATCGGTGCCGCGGGATGAAGGACTGTCTCTTCCGGCATAGTTTGGCTACGGCTGCTTCGAGGTTTCGGACTGGACACCGGTACGAGCTGATTCTACCGAAATCGAATTCGCATCGAGCGTTCGACCGACTGCGCGGTCCAACTCGATGCGTGCTTTCTGG
>NZ_JBAURI010000173.1:0-5814 GCF_049581145.1 Bradyrhizobium sp. | reverse complement strand
TTGGAAGGACGATCCGGGTCTGAAAAAATATCTTGTCTTTATGAAGAAGTACTATTCCGAAGGCGATACAAATTCGCTGTTTAACACATACGGTTATGCCGCCGCTCAGCTTTTGATCTATACGCTGCAAAAGTGTGGCAACGAGTTGACGCGCGAAAATGTGATGAAGCAGGCCACTTCACTCAAGGACGTCGTGCTCGATCTCACGCTACCTGGGATCAAGTTGAGCACTTCATCGTCTGACTATCGTGTCAACAAGCAGTTGCAGATGGAGAAGTTTAACGGCGAGCGATGGGAGCTGTTCGGTCCGATACTTGAGGACACCGCGACCGCGGGCTGACGCCATCTTCAAGCAGCAATCGCTTGGCGCTCGACCGACTCTGTCCAAACTCGTCGTCGACTGGCTCCTGCGCGACTTGAAGTTTCCGGTGTGCCCACCGGGGCAACCTTCAGCGACTGGGTCGGTGCAATTTCCGACCTTCAACGACAGCCTTCGGTCGCACGCAGCAATGCGTTGGCGCGTACGAGGACAGGCGCAGCAAAACCTTCGGTGAAGCGCCGGCAGATCGGCGAGAGAAGCGCGTAAGCCTCCGCCTGCCGGCCTTGTGGCTGCCAGAGTTCCGCCAAACTAACTGCCGCGTTCAGTTCCCAGTACAGTGCCTGCTGCCGATGCGCCAGATGAATAGCACGTAATAATAGTTGCTCCGGGACCAGGTGATCGTCCGGATTGCGGTTGGCGATCAAGCTACCGTGTATGCGCAGCAGTTCCGGCACGAACATATAGTCCATTTGCTCGGCGTGACGCAGTGCCAATTCTGCTTCCGCGAGACCTTCGTCCAGGTTGCCCGCCGCGGCCAGGGTCTCTGCGAAGGCACCGTGGAAGAATGAAGCGAACAGCTGATAGCCGGTCGCCTTCAACTGGGCGAAGCTGGGCCGCAGCACTGCGAGGCCAGCACGAGGATCTCCACGCATAGCCAGGAGGCGGCCTTTCGCGCACATGGCGATGGCACGGTAAGTGTCGAGCGCGTAGCGATTGGCGTGCTCGAGCAGCGCCGCGATGTATTGCTCCGCGGTATCGAAGGCACCGATCCCGGGGAAGTGCAGGCTTGCGGGCCAAGCCATCGCCATACTAGTGGCAATGGGATGGTCGACTTGCCGCGCCTCCTCGATCGCACGCTCGCCCACTCGGATTGCTGCATCCATCGAGCCGCGCGAGAAGAGACAGACGGATAAATGCCCGATGGCCGAGGCACGGGGGTCAATGCCGAGCCGCGCCAGCTCACGGTAGCGCCGCTCGATAGGATAATTGAGGATGGTCCGCTCCAGCAACTCCGCGGCCTCAACGTATTCTCCGAGGTAGGTCAAGGCGGTGCCCATAAATAGATCGGCCATGGTCGTTGCCGCCGGGTCGGCATCGCTGCGAGCTAGTTCGGCATAGCGTCGGCCAAGCGCCAAAGTCCCGCGCAACGGCATCGAGCGTATGTTGAACAGCCAAAGTCCATAAACCGCGCGTTGCTGGTATTCGATGTTGCCCCGAGCCTCGGCTATCGCGAGCGCCTGTGTTAAGTCGGCGTGGGCGGCCGGGGTCATGCCTTGGGAGAACAACACAGCCAGCGCGCGACCACTGCGCAACACCATCTCTTGCTCGCTATTGTCGATGCCGTTGAACTGCGCCAGCGCCTTGCTCGTCCAATCGCAGCATTCGGCCAGCAGCGACGCAGCCAGCCAGAATTTCACCGCAGCGGCGGCCAGGGCAGCGCCCAGCACGAGGTCGCCCGATGCGGAAAAGGTCCAATTCAACGCGGCGCGCAGGTTGTCGACCTCGCGGGCGAATCGCGGCAACTCGTCGCCGCCTTCCGGACTAGCATCGGGATCGAAGGTCGCGAAGAAGTCCCGGAAGTGTTCTGCATGACGGCGCGCGGTCAGCGTGTAGTCGCCGCTGCTGCTGAGCTTTTCCAGCGCATAGGCACGAGTCGTCTCCAGCAGGCGCCAACGGCTCGGGCTCGCCTTCCCGCCCAATATCGCAAAGGATTTGTCTACGAGGCTCGCAACGCCTTCGGCCACCTCCCCGGACGGGAGATCGAGGTCCTTCATGACCGCAATCGCGCCGTTGAGCTTGAAGCCGGAAGGGAAGATCGAGACGCGCCGGAGCAGCCGCCGCTCGGACTCGGTCAGCAGGTCGTAACTCCAATCGATCGTGGCCCGTAGCGTCCGGTGTCTCGGCAGCGCGCGACGGCGTCCGTTCAAAAGCCCCAGGCGATCACCCAGCCGTTCGGCAACCTCGTGCAGGCCAAGCGTCGCACTTCGCGCGGCTGCGAATTCGATGGCCAGCGGAATCCCGTCGAGCTGGCGACAGATCGCAACGATAGAGGATAGATGCTGGTCCTGGGGATAAAACTGGGAATCGAGCGCGCCGATCCTTGCAAGCAGGAGACGAGCAGCGCCGTAAGAGAGGACGTCGCCCAGGGAGGGCCGGTCTTCAGGCGGGACATCGAGCGGTGGGACACGCGACACATATTCACCGTCGATGCTCAGCACCTCCCGGCTCGTCGCCAAAATGGAGAGCAACGGGCATTTTCGAAGCAGCGTCTGGCAAATATCGGCGACAGCGTCAATAACGTGCTCACAATTGTCGATGATTAGAAACGTCCTGCTCGAACCGATCGATTTGGCGATGAGTTCAGGCGAGATGCTTTCGTCTCCGATTTTCAAGCCAAGGCTGTTCGCCACCACGATCGGCACCAGGCTCGGATCGGACAGCGATGCGAGCTCGATGAAGAAGCCGCCACCATCGAATTGCGGCAGAATCGCGCGGGCAATGTCCAGAGCCAGCACGGTCTTGCCGATGCCGCCGGGTCCCGTCAGCGTGACCATCCGGTAAGCAGACAGATAGTCCTTCAACTGCCGGGTGACATCTTCCCGTCCGATCAGCACCGGGGCCGCAGCCGGGAAGTTGCTCCGGGCATCGGTTGCTCCCGTGTCCAGGTGGATGACGCCGTCCGGGGAGTTTCCGTGATGGATCGTCCAGGTCCCGAGCAGGCGGTAGCCTCGACCGGCCTCGGTCTTCAATATTTCCCGGTCACCCCCCAAAGCGCGGCGTACCGCCGTCATCTGGGCGTGCAGAGTATTTTCCTCGACCAGAATTCCCGGCCAGACGCGATCGATGATGTCGTATTTATTGACCAGTTCGCCGCCCGCCTGCACGAGCACCTCGAGTATCTCGAAGGCGCGACTGCCCACGGGCGCAACAATCCCTCCCCGGCGCAACTCACGCCGGAAAAGGTCGATTTCCAAATCGCCAGACTCATAAACCGGGGGACGAATTTGGGTCGGCATCCCAGGGACTCAATTTGGATGCAGATTAATTGCAGATGCGCTCCCACAAATCGAGTATGACGACCGACTTCGACAGCACTTGAAGACCGGATCGCCACAGCGTGGACATTGGTACCTTCTGCCGATGCCTCGCCGAAGCATTCTCAAGCTGAAAGAATGTTCCGCGACATGGCGGATCGCTAACACACTGATGTCACAATATTTTATGGAACGATCGTCTGTCGCCGGCTGTGTTCTTTGATACCCGTCTAGCGTTTGAGTAAAATTATCGCTATTTAAACGAGTTTTATCCGCGGCGCGCCGGAGCGCGTTCAACCGTATCGATCCGTTCACGAGCGCGCGAGCAGACTATGACAGCGTTGACGCGCCCGATAATCGGCGCGGCTAAGGATAATATTTTCGACGAACCGTGAGGTTTAACCAGCCCCGATCATCAAACCGTCCAACAACTCCCGTGCTTCACGCATCTCCGGGGTTGCAAAGCCTTCCGTGAACCGGCTGAACGTCGAGACGAGCACGTTTCGTGCTTCTTTGGGTTGTTCTGATCGGCAAGCGCCGGGCGAGAGACGTCGCGGCCCGCAATTTCCAGAACAGCGCGCCTTGCTCGCGGGCCACGATCAGCGCCTGCTCGAAGCAGGCGCGAATTCAGGGCGCGTATCCTGGCGAGCAGGAGCTGGTCGGCGCTGTGGGCGAGAACGTGTAGCGCCCCGTGGAGCCCTTCTGATAGAGGCGCCAATGATCAGCGGCACCATCCGCTCTCATGCCGCGTCGCTCAATACCAAACGGTCCATTACACCCAAGGTGGCCTCCTCAAAAGCAGCCTTGAGTCTGATTTGCTCCCAAAAAGGCAATCCTTAGAGTCCACATCACTTAAAACATCAGCACGGCTCTACCGGTAAGGCTGCCGTCGCGCAGACGCTCCAGCGTCGCTTCGATCTGATCGAAGCGGATCGGGCTGATCTTGTGCTGAATCTTGCCGGCGGCGGCGAGCGCCATCACCTCGCTCAGATCGGTGTGGTTGCCCCAGTTCGACCCGTAGAAGGTCTGCTCCCGGTTGATCCTCGGGAACAGCGGGACATCGATGCGGTCGCCGAGCAACCCGACGTCGACATAATGGCCGCTGATGCCGAGAAGGCCGAAGCCGAACTGCATCATCTCCGGCGTGCCGACGCAATCGAGAATGGCGTCGAGGTCCCTTTGGCCGGTCAGCCTCTCCAGCTCCGTTGCAACCTCAGGCGTCAACCCGCGCTGCACGCTGACGATGTGATCGGCGCCGTAGCCTTTGGCCAGCGCAAGCCTGTCCGCGTCGCGATCGAAGGCAACGATCTTGACGCCGCCGCCGAGCAGCTTGGCATACTGCACGGCGTATCCGCCGAGCCCGCCCATGCCGAACACGCCGAGCGCGCGGTCCGGGCCGAGCGCGCCGGCATTGCGCAGCTTCTTGATGCCGCGGTAGGGCGTCAGGCCCGCATCCGTGAGCGGCGCCAATTGTTCGAACGGCAGATCCGGCCGCACCTTGATCAGGTAGCGCGCAGGCACCGGCAGATACTCCGCGTAGCCGCCATGCGGCCCGAAACCGGGATAGCGCACGTTGGGGCAGAGCTGCGTATTGCCGATCCGGCACTGACGGCAGGTACCGTCGCCCCAGCCGGGCACGACGACGACGTGGTCGCCTTCCTTGAAGCCGGCGGATGAGGCGTCCTTGCCGATCGCCGACACCACGCCGGTGATCTCATGGCCGGGCGTGATCGGCGTCGGGATCTCGAAATATTTCAGGAAGTAACCGTCGATCAGTTCCGCATCAGTGCGGCACACGCCGCATGCGATGACCTTGACCAGGATTTCGTCCCGCTGGATCTCGGGTATGGGTACGTCCTCGAGAACAAGGGGCTTGCGGAATTCACGTATTCGCGCAGCTTTCATCTTCATCTCCTTCGCCAGCCAACAGCGTCAGCGGTCGGCGCATTCCGTGATCCAGACGGCTATCCCTACTGCGTGGCGGCCGCACGGTCACATCAAGGGATGTAAAAGGACTAAAACCCCCGGCGCGCGATCGCCTCGATCGGCCCGCTGCAAGGTTTTATCGCGATTTACAGCGCGTCCCGGCGAGATCGCACTAGAATTTCCGCCGAACCTTGCGCTTGAGCGATAAAAGGAGAATTGCATGCCCAAGATGTTCATTCACGCGCCCCGTGGCGTCTTCAGCGCTGAAGCCCGCGCGCGCGTCGCCGCCGAACTGACGGCGCTCGGCATGGCGTGTGAACGCCTTGCCGACACGCCTGCGATCCGATCCGGGGTTTGGGTCATCTTCACCGAGCACGAACCCGATACGGTGTTCAGCGCCGGACAAGTCGCGTCACATCCGATCATCGCGCTGCTGGTCAACGCGATCAAGGGAGGCCTCGACGATCCCGCCAGGAAGCGGATGATCGAGGAAGGCACGGCCATCCTCGGCAAGCACGCGACCATCGACAAAGG
>NZ_JBAURI010000172.1:0-7296 GCF_049581145.1 Bradyrhizobium sp. | reverse complement strand
GGCATCGCCGGTTGGGCGGGCGGCGGAACTGGCGCGGCGAGAGGCCGGCTGCGGCGCTTCTTTGGCGCCGGCGCTTTCGGCTTCGGCCGGCGCGAAAATGCCTCCAGCGCCATCGGGCCGACATTTTCGAGAAACGCCCGCTCGTAGCCGCGCGACAGCCGCGCAAGCGCGGCGTCGAGCGGCAGCCAGTCGACCGCCCTGACGTCGTTCATCAGTTCGCGAGTCGGGCCGCCGCAGGCCTCCATCCGCCAGTAATGCACCACCTTGGAGCGACCGCCGGAATCGTAGACCAGCGTGCCCAGAAACTCGTGCATGGTGACGTCGTGTCCGGTTTCCTCCAGGACTTCGCGCTTGGCGGCGGCGCGCGGCGTCTCGCCACTATCGAGCTTGCCTTTCGGCAGCACCCATTCATCGCGTTTGCGCAGGCGTACCACCGCGATGACCGGCGGCTGTTGCCGTCGCAATACGATGCCGCCCGCCGCCATAATCGGCGCTCTTGCCATTCACGCGTCCCAACCGGTTGGAAATGTGGTTTGAAATACCCAGCCTTCGAAGGTCGACTCACCATGATATAGCGGCGCCACGAAGCAAAATCGAGATTACACCGCCGGTTTTCGCAGCAAAGCTTCACCAGCACGAATGCGCGACCACTCCGATACGTTCCCGCAGAATTCGAAATGCGCGGGCGCCAGCAGGATGATGGTCGATCCGTGCTCGAACCAGCCGAGTTCGTCGCCTTTCTTCACGTCAACGTCACAAGGGAATACCACCGGCCCCACGGTCTGCGCATTGAGGACGCGATCGAGGACATGCAGCCGCAGGCTTGCGACCAGGATCGCGGCGACCGGCACCAGGGTCAGCGGATCGCCGCTCGCAAGACGGGTACGGATCACCGCGCGCTCGTTCTTGCAGAACAGCCGCTCGATCCGCTTCAGCGCGATCGGATTGACGTTCCAGGTGTCGCCGTGAATGAAGGTGACCTGCTCGATATGGCAATCCTGCGGACTGTGGAAACGGTGATACATGCTGGAAGTGAGACGCAGTGTCACGAACCGTCCATTGCGGTGTGCATCCACCAGCGCCGGGTCGCCGACAAGGTCGAGCAGCGAATAGGGCGCACCCTTGATCTGATAGAGTTCCCCATCCCGGATGGTGCCGAAGGCGCCAATGATGGCGTCGCTCGGGCTGACCACAACGGACGGATCGGAATCGACAGGCCGCAGGCCGGGGCGCAGCTCGCGGGTAAAGCAGTCATGCAGGCTGTTGAAACGGGTTTTCTTGGCCTCCGACAGATCGAGATCGGAAAACAGCCGCCAGCAGCCGATCGAGAGGTCCCGGATCAGCGGGTTCTCGATCTTGCTGAACCAGCCCATGAAGCGGGTCAGCGCGGCGCGCGGGATGCGGTTGGTCAGCAGGAAGTTGAGGTCTTCCTGCGCGGTCAGGGCGGAGATGAGGTTTTTCACTGTCATGAATCTGTCAGCAGGACTGGTTAGCGGTTTTGGCATGGATTCGTCGATACCGATTCTCTCGCTCACCGCTGGCGCGGTCGCCGTGACCGCCGCCGTCGCTCCCAAGGTCAAGGCGCGGCTCGAACTGTCGCGCGCCAAGCATCGTTCGCTGACCGGACACTCCAAGATGTCGCGCCGGGTAGCACGGCTGATCCCGTTCTACGAGTTCGACATCAACGATTTTTTCCGCTCCGACGGCGCGCCGCCCGAGGTCGCGACCAGGCGCCAGGACGGCTTCTTTCGCCTCGGCGCGCTGTTCGAGCAGCGTTTCGCCAAGAGCCGGCAGATGACCGCGGAAGCGGCGGCCCGGATTTCCGACCTGCAATTCACCCAGGCCTACCGGGTGCCGTTTCAATATAGCCGCCTGGTACGCGAAAACCTCGGCACCGGCACCTTCATGCAGTCCTCGGCCGGCGTGACGCTGACCGATCTCGACGGCAACAATTTCTACGACCTGGCGGGCTCCTACGGCGTCAACGTGTTCGGCTATGACTTCTACAAGGAATGCATCGCCAACGCCGAGAAGCGCACCGAGGGACTGGGTCCGGTGCTCGGCTTCTATCATCCTGTCGTCGCCGACAATGTGCGGCGGCTGACCGAGATCTCCGGGCTCGACGAAGTCTCGTTCCACATGTCCGGCACCGAGGCGGTGATGCAGGCGGTGCGGCTCGCGCGCTATCACACTGGCCGCTCGCATCTGGTGCGCTTCGCCGGCGCCTATCACGGCTGGTGGGGCGACGTGCAGCCCGGCGTCGGCAACCCGGTCTCGCCGCACGAGACCTATACGCTCGCCGAGATGTCCGAGCGCACGCTGCAGGTCCTGAAGACGCGGCGCGATATCGCCTGCGTGCTGGTCAACCCGCTGCAGGCGCTGCATCCGAACGCCAACGCGCCCGGCGATTCCGCGCTGGTCGACAGCTCGCGAACTGCCGGCTTCGACCGCGACGCCTATGCCGGCTGGCTGAAGAAGCTGCGGCAGGTCTGCACCGAGCGCGGCATCGTCTTGATCTTCGACGAAGTGTTCGTCGGCTTTCGCCTTGCCCCCGGCGGCGCGCAGGAATATTTCGGCGTCAAGGCCGACATGGTCACCTACGGCAAAAGCCTCGCCGGCGGCCTGCCGGTCGGCGTGGTCTGCGGCGCCAAGGATCTGATGCGCCGCTTCCGCGACGATCGCCCGGCCGACATCTGCTTCGCCCGCGGCACCTTCAACTCGCATCCCTATGTCATGATGGCGATGGACGAGTTCCTGAGCCGGCTCGCCAGCCCCATTTTCCGTTCGATCTATAACGGTCTCGAGGAAACCTGGAACGGCCGCGCCGGCGAGCTCAACGCGATGCTGGCGCGCGAGGATCTGCCGGTCAAGGTCGCGAACCTGTCCTCGATCTGGACGGTCTCCTACACCGAGCCGTCCCGCTACAACTGGATGCTGCAATATTATCTGCGCGCCGAGGGGTTGGCGCTGAGCTGGGTCGGCACCGGGAGGCTGATCTTCAGCCTGAACTACAGCGATGACGATTTTTCCGAAGTCGCCAGGCGCTTTGTCACAGCCGCCGGCAAGATGAAGCAGGACGGCTGGTGGTGGCACGGCCCGAGCCTGACCAACAGGGCCATCCGCCGCCAGATCATGAAGGAAATGCTCGGGCGCGTGTTCAAGCGCTGACGGCGATCCCGGCTGTTCCGTCATACTCGTACCGAGGGCCATCGCGCCCTTTCTGTCTTGCCCGGGCGTATCCCGGGCATCCACGTCTTTGCTTTCGCGCAGCACCTAAGACGTGGCTGGCCGGGACGGGCCCGGCCATGACGAGCTCTATTCATTTCGTGTGCTGCGGCGGTTCGACGCCGCCGCGCTCAGGCGTGCTGCTCTTCCAGACCGTCGTGCTCGATTATATCGAGGCCGGGATCGATCAGTTCGCCACGCAACAGCGCCAGCGGGGCCTTGCGGTAGAGTTTGAAGTCGTTGAAGGGATCGGTGAGGATCTTGGTCATCCAGACGAGGCCGGTCTCGACATCGCGGATGAAGAACAGGTGCACGGTGCGGAACAACAAGCCGCCGATGCCGACCAGTAGCCAGATCTTGGCGACCTGGCGCACGAAATCCGCCGGGGAAACCCAGGGGCTGACCAGACCGAACAGCGTCGGATCGAAATACAGCACGAGCGGTGAGACCGCCCAGATCGACATCAGCACGACCTTGCGCTGCAGATTATAGCCGACCTTGATCTCTTCCTTGTGCTCGTGGGTCGCCTGATTGATGTGGTCGTAGCCCCGCGGCTCGAAGAAGAAATGCCCGGCCTGGCGCGAGGTCATCGAGACCAGCCAGCCGATCAGCGCCGAGGCCACCGGATCGAAGAACATCATGACATAACCGACCATGAAGCTGACCGCGCTGACGAAGTGCAGGCTCTGATTGATCCGGCTGTGGTGATAATAGCGATGGTCATCCCAGCGTTGGACGCGCAGCTGCTCCAGGAAGTTGTTCAGCATTTTGTTCCCCAAGGTAAGGTCGAGATCGACTTACAGCGATTCGATGTCGGTGATATGACATCATCATAATGACATATGCCATTCACGATTGACGCGCGCCGGCCGCGGCAGTGCGAAAGGTGCAGTTGCGCTCAATGCCCCCACGAACGCGGACCCCGCCACCGAGCACGGACGCATGTCGTGAACGTCAAAACGTGAAGACGCCAGGATGGGTCGAGCGGTCAAATCGGACCGTCGTCCGATCTGACCGCGAAACCCATCGCGGCGCGGCGAATTGATGGGCTTCGCAACTGCTCAACCCGCCCTTCCCAAACGCCGTACTAAGCGGCGGTGGCAATCTCGGTCTTGCGGAAACGTACCAGCGAGAAATGGCCGAGCGGTGGGATCAATCGGCGCTCGGCCAGTTCGATGCCCTTGGCGCCGGCCAGCCATTTGGTGTAGCGCGACCAGCCGAATTCGGCGGTCCGGAAACCAAGCCGGCGCACCACCGGCTGCAATTTCTGCTCGATGAACCGACGCATCCCGGCGTCCGCGCTGACACGGGTCAGGATGATCAATTCGCCGCCCGGCCGCAGCACGCGGGCGAATTCGTCGAGCGCGGCTTCCGGGTTCGGGACGGCGGTGACGACGTACTGCGCCATGACGACATCGAAGGAATTGTCGGGGAATTCGAGTTTTTCGGCGTCCATCACCGCCAGTCCCTCGATATTCTTCAGGCGACACTCGGCGACGCGCTGCCGCGCCTTCTTCAACATGGCTTCCGAGATATCGGTGCCGAAAATGCGCACATGCGGCGCGTATTGCGGCAGCGAAATGCCGGTGCCGACGCCGACTTCGAGCACGCGGCCGCCGAGCTTGTTGGTCGCCTGGATGGCGGCGTCGCGGCCCTTGCTGAAAACCCCGCCGAACACGAGATCGTAGACCGGCGCCCAGCGGTCGTAGGCCTGTTCGACCATCTCGCGGTCGAAGTCGAGCTGCCTCGTACCGTCAAGCTTCATGATTTCTGCCATGGTAACTCTCACCTGTCCCTGTTCGTTAGGATGATTTTCTTATGATGATCGTGCTCAGCCGCGCACCGGGCTTCTGGCGGCGACCGCGCGCGCCGGCCGCAGCGACCGGCTTGGATGCAAGGCCGTCAGATTGCCGATGAACTGCCTGGCGCTGTTTTCCCAGGAGCGCTCGAGCGCGAAGCTGCGGCAGGTGTCGCGCGACATGCTCAGGGCGCGCAGACAGGCACTGCGCAGATCGGTATCCAATGCCCCGATCGGATGATCGGCGATCACGTCCAGCGGCCCCGTCACCGGGAAGGCCGCGACCGGGGTGCCGCAAGCCAGCGCCTCCAGCTGGACGACGCCGAAAGTGTCGGTCAGGCTCGGGAACACGAACACGTCCGCCGCCGCGACATGCGAGGTCAGATCCCTGCCGGTCTTTTCGCCCAGAAATTTCGCTCGTGGAAAGCGGCGCTCCAATTCGGCCCTCTGCGGCCCGTCGCCGACCACCACCATGGAGCCCGGCAGATCCAGCGACAGGAACGCCTCGAGGTTCTTCTCGACCGCGACGCGACCGACGGTCATGAAGATCGGCCGGGGCAGATCGAGCTGGGCAGGCTCGTCGGGACGAAACAGCTCGGTGTCGACGCCGCGCGTCCAGAAGCCGAGCTTGCTGAAGCCGCGCGCCGCCAATTCCTGCTTCAGCGAGTTGGTGGCGACCATGGTCATGGCGCCGGCATTGTGGAAATAGCGCAGCACGGCGTAGCCGACCGCAGTCGGCAGCCCGGTCCGCACCGAGATGTATTCGGGAAAACGTGTCGTGTAGGAGGTCGTGAAGGCCAGCTTGCGGCGGCGGCAATAGCCGCGCGCCGACCAGCCGATCGGCCCCTCGGTCGCGATATGGATCGCGTCGGGCGCGGCTTTTTCGATCCGCCGCGCGATTTCTCGCCGGTTCGGCAACGCCATCCGCAGCCCGGGATAGGTCGGGACGCCCATCGAGGGAAACCCGTCAGGCGTCAGGAATTCGATTTCGACACCGAGGGTGGCCGCGGCACGGGCCAGTGAGGTGAGCGTGCGGACCACGCCGTTCACCTGCGGCCGCCACGCGTCGGTCGCGATCAATACCCGCATGATGAAACCCGGAATGTTGCAGCGATTCCCATCCTCGCAAAATCGGCCATTGATATTTCAAACGTGTGACGTCATCGAATTGTCGAAGAATCTTTTTCGCGGATATCGGCTGCCGCCGTCGCGAAACCGTCATGAAACAATGGCCGACGCGATGAAGCCGTTTTGCCGTTTCCAGGCAAACGTCCGGAAATTGTTGCCCGTACATGGTCGAGCCAATGAAGCGCCGATTGGCGGAAAAGCTGATGTAGCAAGGGCGATCAGACAGGCAACGACGATGCTCAATATCAGCGCATTCATCGCCTCGCGCGAGACGCCCGGCACCGTCATCATCGATACGCCCAATACCCATCTCTATGACGTGCTCGGTCGCGGCAAGGCGATTCGCTATGGCATCGGCGTCGGCCGCGACGGCTTTACCTGGTCGGGCGTGCAGGCGATCAGCAAGAAGGCCGAGTGGCCGGATTGGACGCCGCCGCCGGAGATGATCGCGCGCCAGCCTTGTCTGCCGCGGCATATGACGGCGGCCCGGGTAACCCGCTCGGCGCGCGCGCCATGTATCTCGGCGGGACCGAATATCGCATTCACGGCACCCACGCGCCGGAGAGCATCGGCACCCACGTGTCCTGCGGCTGCATCCGCCTCACCAATGACGACGTCAACGACCTCCATTCGCGGGTCAGCCTTGGCGCCAGGGTGATCTTGCTGCCGATGGATCGCCGCGCCGACCTTGGTACTGCGTTCGTTGACGTCAGGATGATCTCGCGCTGAAACGTCATCGCAGTCAGCGCTACCGTTTGCGTTTGATGTTTTTGGGAACCCGCCAGTCCATCCATCGGGTCGCGCCGGTGGCCCGGTTTCCGCAGCATGGGCGAACATTAAATTCCGGCAATACATTAACACGGCCTCCGGCCCATTCCGACGCCTTTTAGATTGCTGATTTCCACCGTCTTTTGCCCGGCTGGCGCGGCTTGCCGCGGCCCTATAAGGTCTTCCGCCTGATTCAACCGGGGGGACGATGCGACCACCGATACCGAAGCCGATACCGAAACCAATTCCGAAGTCGCCATCGAAAACGCCGACGAAGTCGATGGCGAAGTCTCTGGCCAAATCGCTGCCGAAGCGGCCGGGACTGATGCTGATTGCGATCGCTGTGCTCGGCATCTCGTTTCTCATCAGCCTGAAAG
>NZ_JBAURI010000171.1:0-2815 GCF_049581145.1 Bradyrhizobium sp. | reverse complement strand
ACTCCGGACAGGAGCCCGGCCCGTGAGCGCCACGAGCGCTCAAAAGCCGCCTCGCGGCGACATGACGTGCCGCAACCGGGCGAGAACATTCATCGCGCCGGCGTCGCCAGTGCGCGCGCCCCGTAGTCTTACGGTCCATATCACGACGTTTCCGTCACAAAGCGGGGGCATCCTATGCACGACGTCGTGCATTTCTCCGACTGGGATTCGCGCCCGTACCGATCAAGACCGTTTACGACCTGTTGGGTATCCGCCCGGATGCCGATGCGGAGGCCGTCAAGCAGGCGTTCCGCAAGGCCGCCAAGTTGCACCATCCTGACCACCATCCCGGCGATCCGGATGCCGCGTCCCGGTTCAGGCGGATCGCCGCCGCCTATGCCATCCTGCGCGACGCAGGACGCCGCGCCAGTTACGACCGGCGGCTGGCGCGCGAACGGCGGCGGGTTCGGTCGACGTGGATGCGCATGATCGCGGCAGACGCGATCTGCGTGGTCCTGCTGGTGATGCTGTTCGTCTGGATGGACCCCATCCTTTCGACGTCGCTGAGGACGCACAAGATCGACTCCGGCGTCGCGCGCGGAGCATCCGAGATCGCGGCCGCGCCAACGGCGGCGCGATCCGCCGTGCAGGACGCGGCGCCAGACAAGCGGCAACACGCGCGGCAAGAGACGCGGCAAGACAAGCGGCAAGACACACGGCAAGACTCGCCGCACGACCGGGACAGCCGCCGCGACAGCCTCGGTCCGATCCCCGACAGGTCGCTCGAGCCGAGCGCCGATCGACTGGCGGCGGATGACGTGCCGGACATGCCCAGGCGCCCGCCGCATCTTCGTCCGCTACCGAACGCGCTCGGCGATATTCCAGCGGACCGCTCAGGCCAGGTTTGGGCCGCCCGCTGACGCGGCCCGCAGTTTCGTTTCGCGCGCGCCTCCGCAGATGCGCAGCCCCATGCGCTTCGAGATCAGGACCTTCGCCAGTTCGACGTCGCCGGCCCACAGCGCGGCCTTGATGTCCTTCGTGGTCGATTCGATCTCGAGCGGGATCATGTCCCGACAAATGCGATGCAGGCTTAGCGCCATCCCCGGTCCCCATAGCTGAGCGTGCGGTTGAACTTCGCGGATTGCGCCGGCTCTTCGTAGCAGCACGCCATCAGGCCGAAGGCGTCGGCGCCGTGGCTCGACCAGTCGTGCTCCGGGCCCAGGCCGATGTTGCGGGCGTCATCGCGCTTCTCGTGATAGAAGCCGAGCGCGTCGCGGCCGGCCTCGGTGGTCGTTTCGTTGAACCAGTATTTCGGCGCCAGCCGGCGCACGTTCTCGATCCGGATCGAGGCCGCGCCCCGGCCCTGGTTCGGCACCGTCTCGACCGCAAAGCCGGCATCGCGCAGATGGTCGGCATAGGTCCTGCCGGTGATCTTCTCGGCGTGCGCGCCGTCATGCGGCAGATACAAAAGCGCGTCCCGACAGCCATGATCGCGCAGCCATTTGACATGGAACGCCAGCACCTGCCCGACCGACTCGTAGTAGTCGAGCACGCGGATCTCCTGCCCGACCCATTGCACGACCCAGGCCGCAAAGGCGTCGGCCTTGGCGCCGGCGCCGCCGATGTCGATGAAGACCCGAAGCGGCAGCAGCGGATCGGCGGCCACGCGGCAGATGCGCCCCCCGAGCCTTGCGTCAGCGAGCAGCCGCGCGAAATAGGCGCCCTCGAAGGCGCGGGCGTAGTCGCCTTCCCAGGTGTGCGGATAGCGCTCCGGATAGAGCGCCAATTCGAGCCGGCGCTCGTCCTCCAATTCCCGCGTGAAGAACGGATTGTCGCGCCAATTGGCCTGCACGACGATCGCGTGGTCGGGTTTCTTGGCGCGCAGAAAATCGTCGATCGCGTCCTTCCGGCGCCGCGGATTCCAGCTCGCCCAGATCTGCGAGCCCGGCGCGCGGATGGTCGGGCGCAGCAACGACAGCGAGCGGTCGGACAGCGTCTGCGCCTCGTCGATCCAGGCGCGCTTGAAGCCTTCCAGCGACTTGATGGATTCGGCGGTGTGATCGGTCATGCCCTGGAAGATGATCACGCCGTCGCCCGGTGTTTCGATGCGGTCGCGCCAGACCTTGAAGCGATGGCCGAGGCCGAGCTCGGCGATCTTCTTCTCGACCAGCCGCTTGGAGGAATCGGCCAGCGTCTTCTGCACCTCGCGGATGCAGACCGCGAGCAGGCCGGCGCCGCCACTTTCGCCCGGCTCGCGCTCGGAGTCCTCGACCAGCAATTCGCCGAAGAAATGCGACTTGCCCGAGCCGCGGCCGCCATGCGCGCCCTTGTAGCGGGCAGGCTTGAGCAGCGGGGTGAAGACTTCAGCGGTCGGAATGCGCAGCGTGAGGTTCATGGCTCAATCCAGCGGGCACTCGTAGTTCGTAGTAACTCGTAGGATGGGTTGAGCCCTTGCGAAACCCATCGTCTTCGTGGATGGACATCGATGGGTATCGCTTCGCTCCACCCATCCTACGGGCTTCGCTCGCAGTGACGGAAAGATCGGAGCGCGCCATCAGTAACTCGCAGGATGGGTTGAGCCCTTGCGAAACCCATCATCTTCGTGGACGGGCATCGATGGGGATCGCTTCGCTCCACCCATCGAGCCCGACATCGATGGGTATCGCTTCGCTCAACCCATCCCACGGGCTGCGCTCGCGGTGACGGAAAGATCGGAGCGCGCCATCAGCGGCCCTCCATGAAGGCGAGGCGGCGCGCGGCTGGCGCGACCGCCTGCGCGTCGGCGGAGGCGAGCATGGCGCGGAGCCTGGCCTTTTCCTCGCGCGGCATCGACCAG
>NZ_JBAURI010000170.1:0-3307 GCF_049581145.1 Bradyrhizobium sp. | reverse complement strand
GATGAATTGAAGCTTCGACGCATCAAATAGGTCGACAACAGCACCCAATCTAAGGCGATCGAGGGCATTTCCGAGTGCGCCAGCGCCAATGAAAGCGAACCCGAGAGCGTTTATTGTCGAAGTCGATTTTCGCAACAGAAGTAGGAGTAGAGCTGCCGCTACGGCGATGCTCAAAGTAGTGAGCGCCCACCGAGAAAATTCACCGTAGTCGGGGATTAGACCAAATGCGTTACTGCGGTTGAATACAAGAGTGAGGTCGATCGGCCCGGCAAGCTTGATAGTCGCACCGACCCTGCGCAATGATATGAGTGCCCAATGTTTCGTCAGCTGATCCAGCACCAACATTACAAGCGCAGCAGACAACGCAACAATGCGAGAGTTTAGGCGGCTGCTCACAACAAGCTCCCGTTTCGCTGCCCGTCGGTTTTGCGGATGATGGGGGTCCCTCATGCTGGATTTCATATCGGGCAACTCCGGCCAAGTCGCCTAGTGGCACGAAACGTAACTGCCGGAACGCACGGGCATTTCCGAAGCTGGGGATCGACCGGCCGGACCGTCCGCCTGCCGGCCACGGCGGGCCATGACCCAAACCGGGAGTCGCGCCCGGTTCATTCAAAATTGGTCATTCTACGGGTTGAAGGTTGCCGCACCTCGTTCTGCAATGTCGTCCGATTGATCTCGGCTACCTTGTTGCATATCCGTGCTGTCCGCGTCCTCCAGGGAAATCGCGGGACCCTCCGCGTCCCGGTCGATCTGGTCGAGCGCCACCTCGATCCGACCGTTCGCCGCTATGGGCATCCGGCTTGACGTCGTTCACGCGAACAGCTTGTCGATGTCGTCCTGGGAAATCGCCACGCTCGACCGCTGCGGGCCCTGCATCAAGTCTGGGCCGCTTTGGACGGCAAGCTCGGCGGCCAGCCGTGCCAGCTCCTCTTTTCCCCACATGCGGACCAGCCTGTTGATGTGGTCCTCCACGAACTGCAGCGACTTGATCACTCGAGTGATCCGCTGCCCCGTGAGGTCCTGAAACGCGCACGCCTCGAACACCTTGTTTGTGCTATCGACGATCTCATCGCATGCCGACGCGGCCGTCGGGTCGTCGATGCTCTGCAACTTCGCGACGCTGGCGCCGATCGTCTCCATGCTTTCGAGGATCGCATTCCCGGCTGCCTCCGTATTCTCGACGATCGCGTCGAGGGTGTCTGTCATCGTCGCGAAACTGCCCTTGCTGTCGCCTTGAAGAGCGGCGAATTCCCGACGCATGCTGCTAATGTGGCCGAACATCTCGACCAGGTGCGTCTTCAGCACCCTCTCTTCTTCCGGCGCAATCATCAGAAATCCCCCACTTTCCCTTCAGCGTTTCCTTATTAGGGCCTTCACGATGTAGTTGCAAACCTCGGCCCGCTTGTCTGCAATGACATTCTGGACGATGATCGCCAGAGTCGTGATTCGCAGACGTTCGCAGGGTGGGCCAAGGCGCGCTTGCGCCGTGCCCGCCATTTTTTCGCCGAGACAGAGGAGCGGTAGGCACGCGGAGCCTGTCATCGGGCGCGCATTCGCGCGACCCGTCGGCCTGGCCCACGCTGCGAGTTGCTACTCGCGTTTTACCTTGATCATTCGCTGTCTGAAATTGGCACGAAGCCGCCGATCCCGGATGTCCGCACCGCGGTGGCGAGCGGGGGTAGGGCGGACATGTTGTTCGTCGCAAGCCGATGGGTTTCGCGAAGGGCTCAACCCATCCTACGGGCTCATCGGCCCCGTAGGGTGGGCCAATACTGCTGCGTCACAAGCCGACAAGGAGTCGTCGTGGATTCGTTTCAACACCCACTGGCACGTCATGCCCGGGCTCGTCCCGGGCATCCACGTCGTCTTGGTGCTGCGGCGAAAAAGACGTGGATGGCCGGGACAAGCCCGGCCATGACGAAAAGATCCATGATGCAGCAGGACCAAGGCGCCTGGAACACCCGCCTCTAGAGCGAGAGAAACCCGCACCAAGCCCACCCGACGAACGACGAACGTCCGCGCTCACACCCAGCCGCCGTCGGCGATGTAGTTCTGGTTGGTGCAGGCGCCGCTGTCGTCGGCGGCGAAGAACAGCACGATGCGGGCGATGTCGTCGGGCATCAGCTTGCGCTTGATGCATTGGCGCTGCATCAGTTCGGCCTCGCCTTCGGGCGTCAGCCAGTTGTCCAGCTGCCGCTGCGTCATGATCCATCCGGGCAAGACGGAATTGACCCGGATGTTGTTCGGCCCGAGATCGCGGGCCAGCGCCCGGGTCAGGCCCTGCACCGCCGACTTCGCCGTGGTGTAGCAGGGCATGTTGCCCTGGCCGACCACCCAGCTCACCGAGCCCATGTTGACGATCGCGCCGCCGCCCGCCTGGCGCATGTCCGGCGCGACCGCCTGGGCGGCAAAGAACTGATGTTTCAGGTTGACGGCGATCCGCTCGTCCCAGAATTCCGGCGTGACGTCCTCGATCGCGTGACGGTCGTCGCGGGCCGCGTTGTTGATCAGGATGGTGATCGGTCCGAACGCCTCGCGGACGCCCGCGACCGCGCGCCTCAAGGCGGCGATGTCGCGCAGATCGGCGTGCTCGAAGTGCACGCTGGCCGACGCCAGGCTCTCCACGAGCTGCCTCGAGGCCTTGGCATCGATGTCGATGAAACCGACCCGCGCGCCCTGGTCGACGAAGCGGCGGACGATGGCTTCACCGATGCCGGAACCGCCGCCGGTCACCAGGACGGTGCGATCCTTGAGGCTTGGATAGATGGCGCCCTGCATTGGCATCCCTCTCGATTTTGGCGCCTGAACCGCGCCGGTTGCATGACTGCGACTTGGAGCGTCGTCCGATTCTGTCGAATCCGACAACGTTCTAGACGACCGATTCCATGAAATCGATCATCGTCGGATGGGGAGAGCGGCGAGAATCGGATCGCGTCCGAGTCTCGCCACGAAACCCATCGCCGCGAGGGTCAATCGATGGGTTTCGCCCGGGCTCAACCCATCCTGCCGTCGGCGACTCCTAAAGACTCAAACGACGCCCGCAGCTTTCGGCGTTCACTCGGTCGTCTCCATCTGGTTGCGGTCCACCACCCGCAGCGTCCGCCGCACCATGCCGTCGACGATGGTCGCCGACTCGCTCGGCCGCAGATGGATCGCGGTGGACTTGAGCAGCCACGGCAGCACCGCCTGCTCGAGCCGCTCCTCATAGGCATGGCGCATCATGTCGAAGGCCTGCAGGCCGGGGCCGGCGAGGATGACGTGATGCGGACGCAGCACTGATATCGTGGCGGCGACCGCCTCGGCA
>NZ_JBAURI010000169.1:0-1983 GCF_049581145.1 Bradyrhizobium sp. | reverse complement strand
TCTTGGCCTTGAAAGCGGCATCGAACTTCTTGCGTGACTTCGTCATATCCGGGCTCCATCGGTTGAGACAGAGCAGGACGCTTCACACCTTAACATATGGTCCTATTTCTGGGGTCCACTTCAAACTTCGAAATCGCTGACCTACAGCTTGGCATGCCCGACAAGCTTGGGTGCTTTCGAACCACCTTTCGACCCCTGGCGCCGGCGCCTGAGCGCGCCGCTCAGCCGGTCGAGATAGAGGTAGACGACCGGCGTGGTGTAGAGTGTCAGGAGCTGCGACAGCATCAACCCGCCGACGATGGTGTAGCCGAGCGGCTGGCGCAGCTCGGCGCCGTTGCCGGTGCCCAGCATCAGCGGCACCCCGCCCAACAGCGCCGCCATGGTGGTCATCAGGATAGGCCGGAAGCGCAGCGTGCAGGCGCGATAGATCGATTCTTCCGGATCGAGGTTTTCATCCCGTTCGAGCTGAAGCGCGAAGTCCACCAGCATGATGCCGTTCTTCTTGACGATGCCGATCAGCAGGATGATGCCGATGATGGCGATGACGGTCAGATCCAGATGCACCGCCATCAGGATCAGCAGCGCGCCGATGCCCGCGGACGGCAGGGTCGACAGGATGGTGATCGGGTGGATCGTGCTCTCATAGAGCACGCCCAGAATGATGTAGATCACGACCAGCGAGGCCGCGATCAGGATCGGGGTGCTGGCAAGCGAGGCCTGGAACGCCTGGGCGTTGCCCTGGAAGCTGGTGGCGACCGAGGCCGGCTTGCCGCTCTCCTTTTCGAAGCGCCGGATGGCGTCGACGGCATCGCCGAGCGCGACGTTCGGTTTCAGGTTGAACGAGATCGTCGCCGAGGGGAACATGCCCTGATGGTTGATCACGATCGGCGCCGGCTTGATGTCGCTTTTGACCAGCGTGCTCAACGGAACCTGCTGGTTGGTGGATGAACTGACATAGATGTCCTTGAGCGCTTCCGGGCCATACTGGAATTGCGGAGCGACTTCGAGAACCACGTGATACTGGTTCAGCTGCGTGTACATCGTGGAGACGATGCGCTGGCCGAACGCGTCATCCAGCGTATTGTCGATCGCCGACGGCAGGATGCCGAAGCTCGACGCCACCTCGCGATTGGCGGTCAGATTGAGCATCGGGCCCGCGTTCTCCTGATCGGTCGCGACGTCGGTGATCTCAGGAAGACTCTTGAACTTGTCCAGGAAGATCGCGGTCCAGTGATTGAGCTCGTTCGAATCGGCGTCGTAGAGCGTGTACTGGTACTGTGTCTTCGCGATCCGGGCCCCGATCGTGATGTCCTGCGCCGGCTGCAGATAGAGCGTGGCACCTTGAACCTTCGCCAGTTGCGGCCGCAGGCGTTCGATCACCTGCTCGGCGCTGATCTTGCGCTCGGCGAGCGGCTTCAGGACGACGAAGCCGCGCCCCTGATTGAGCGTCGGCGTCGAGCCGCCGGGGCCCATGAAGTCGCTGACGGATTGGACGGCCGGATCCTTCAGCACGACGTCCATCAGGGCCTGCTGGCGTTGCACCATCGCCGGGAACGAGATGTCCTGCGAGGCCTCGGCGATGCCGAACAGCATGCCGGTGTCCTGCAGCGGGAAGAATCCCTTGGGAATCACGTAATACAGATAACCGGTGAGCAGGATCGTGCCGAACATCACCATCAGCGTCGCAAACCGATAGCGCAGCGCGAATTTCAGCGTGCGCTCGTAGAAGCCCAGCAGGGCATCGAAGCCACGCTCGAACAGCTGGTAGAGCCGGCCGTGCCTGGTCCGGCTGGGGTCATTGAGCAGATACGCGCACATCATTGGCGTCAGGGTCAGCGAAATCACCAGCGACAGCACCAGCGAGACGCTGACGGCGACCGCAAACTCGCGAAACATCTTGCCGACATAGCCGCTCATGAAGAACAGCGGGATGAAGACGGCAATCAGCGACAATGTGATCGAGACGATGGTGAAGCCGATCTG
>NZ_JBAURI010000168.1:0-6673 GCF_049581145.1 Bradyrhizobium sp. | reverse complement strand
AGTTGTCGTTACGCCGCGCTGCGGCCGGCTCGGTATCAAAACGTCAAAATCACTGTGATGAACCACTACTACAGTTCGTTGACGGAAAAACCCACGAGGCCTCGCTTGCAATGTTTAGTAAATCGTGATCCACTAAACAAATCGAGCTTCACCGGATCGTGAGAATCCGGGTAGGCGCGAGGAAACGTCAGTTCAGTCATTCAGCCCGTCAAGGACTGTGTCGATCCGCTCGAAGCATTCGAGCGGATCGGAAAGCTGCGCCACGTCGATGGCGGGCTCCACTGGGAGGGAATGCGTAATGAATCACACCATCAAGGCGCTTCTGGTTTCTTGCGGGACACTTGTTTCCGCGCTCGGCCTCGGGGCCGGGACCACGCCCGCGCAGGCCGAGGGCAAGACGATCACGCTGTGTTGGGCGGCGTGGGACCCGGCCAACGCCCTGGTCGAACTGTCGAAGGACTTCACCGCCAAGACCGGGGTCGGCATGAAGTTCGAATTCGTACCCTGGACCAACTACGCCGATCGCTTCCTCAACGAGCTCAATTCGCACGGATCGTTGTGCGATCTCATCATCGGCGACTCGCAGTGGATCGGCGGCGCCGCCGAGAACGGCCAATACGTCAAGCTCAACGATTTCTTCAAGAAGGAAGGGATCAGCATGGACGACTACATGCCGGCGACCGTGGTCGGCTATTCCGAATGGCCGAAGAATACCCCGAATTATTGGGCGCTGCCGGCGATGGGCGACGCGGTGGGCTGGACCTATCGCAAGGACTGGTTCGCGCGGCCCGACGTGCAGAAGGACTTCAAGGCCAAGTATGGCCGCGATCTCGCCGTGCCGAAGACGCTCGACGAACTCCACGACATCGCGCAGTTTTTCCAGGGACGCGAGATCGACGGCAAGAAGGTCTATGGTGCGTCGATCTATACCGAGCGGGGCTCGGAAGGCATCACGATGGGCGTTTCGAACTACCTCTATGATTACGGTTTCAAATACGAGGATCCGAACAAGCCCTACGCGATGGACGGCTTCGTCAACTCGCCGGGGGCCGTCAAGGGGCTCGAAGCCTACAAGGAGCTCTATAAATGCTGCACGCCTCCCGGCGCATCAAACTCCTATATGTCGGAAGGCCTCGATGCGTTCAAATCGGGTCAGGTCGCGCTGCAGATGAATTTCTTCGCGTTCTTCCCGGGGCTCTATAAGGACCCGAATGTCGGCGGCGACAAGATCGGGTTCTTCTCCAATCCGGCCGCGACCACCCAGGCGACGCAGCTTGGCGGACAGGGCATCTCGGTCGTATCCTATTCCAGGAACCAGGAGGAAGCACTGCAATACATCAAGTGGTTCGCCGGCGCGGACGTGCAGAAGAAGTGGTGGGCATTGGGCGGCTATTCCTGCGCCAAGTCCGTGCTGAACGATCCGAGCTTCCCGGCCAGCGCGCCGTTCGCCGGAGAGTTTCTGAAGTCCATGGGAATGGTCGTCGACTTCTGGGCCGAACCTTCCTATGCGCAGCTGCTGCAGGCTGAGCAGAAGCGCGTTCACGACTATGTCGTGGCCGACAAGGGAACGGCGAAGGGAGCTCTCGACGATCTGGTCAAGGACTGGCAGGCGATCTTCAAGGAAGAGGGCAAGTAGTTTTGCAGGTCATCGCCCCGGAGCGCGGTCGCCGTGCCCCCGGGGCTCTTCTTTCCGGACCTGGCCGCAAATCTCGAGCGGCCTTCAGCTGGGACCCAGGATCGGTCGACGCCATGAACGATTTGAGTGCCTCATCGCGGATCCCGTATCCAGCCGCCGCCGTGCAGCCCCGCGAGACGCGTCGTCTCCGGGGGCTGTCGGACAAGGCCCTGGCCTGGCTCTTCATCACGCCGACCATCGTGCTGCTGCTGGCGATCAACATCTTTCCGCTGATCTGGACGATCTATCTGTCGTTCACCAGCTACCGCGCCAACCGGGCGAATGTTCCGACGCGATGGCTGGGGATCGATTGGTACCAGTCGATCCTGACCGACCCGGACATCTGGGCGGCGATGCAGGTGACTGCGCATTTCGTGATCTGGACCGTGATCATCGAGACCATGCTCGGCTTCGGCCTCGCCTTCCTGATCGACAAGAAATTCCGCGGTCACGGCCTGTGGACCACGGTCATCCTGCTGCCGATGATGCTGTCGCCGGCCGTGGTCGGCAATTTCTGGACGTTTCTCTACCAGCCGCAGATCGGATTGTTCAATTACGTGGTCGCCTTCGTCACGGGGCGCGACGCCTCGTCGTTCCAGATGCTGGGTGACGTGACGCTCAGTCCATGGGCCATCGTCATCGTCGATGCCTGGATGTGGACTCCCTATGTGATGCTGATCTGCCTGGCCGGCCTGCGCTCGATCCCGGACTATATCTACGAGGCGGCGGAGGTCGACAGAGCCTCGAAATGGCGGCAGTTCTGGTCGATCACGCTGCCGATGGCGCTGCCGTTCATCATGCTCGCGGTGCTGTTCCGCGGCATCGAGAACTTCAAGATGTTCGACATGGTCAATCTGCTCACCGGCGGTGGGCCGGGATCGACCACGGAAGTCGCCTCGATCACGCTCAAGCGCGCCGCGTTCGAGAGTTGGCGGACCGGCTATTCCTCGGCCTTCGCGTTCATTCTGTTCGTGACGATGTTCGGCCTGGCCAACATCTATGTCAAGGCATTGAACCGGGTGAAAAGCCGATGAGCCTGGCCAATACGGCGCATTCGGTCGTCGAACCTTCGCTGGGTACGCGGCGTTTCGCGGGCTCGCTCGTAGTGCTCTATGCCATCATCACGATGATTCCGCTGGTCTGGATCGTGCTTACATCGTTCAAGTCGCCGGACGACGCGATCTCCTATCCGCCGAAAATCCTCTTCGAGCCCTCGCTCGAGGGCTATTGCAACCTCTTCACGACGCGCTCGCGGCAGACGCCCGAATTCATCCGGACGCTGGGACAACCGCAGGGCCTGTGCGACCGCATCGCCCGCAGCCGCAATATGGTGGTCGCCGGGCCGTCGAACTATGTGCCGCGCTTCGTCAATTCGCTGATCATTGGTTTCGGCTCGACAGTCCTCGCGGTCGCGCTCGGCACGTTGTCGGCCTATGGCTTCTCGCGATTCCGCGTCCCCTTGAAGGACGACCTGCTGTTCTTCATCCTGTCGACCAGGATGATGCCGCCGATCGCGGTCGCGATCCCGATCTACCTGATGTACCGCACCGTCGGGCTTTCGGATACGCGGCTCGGGATGATCCTGCTCTACACCTCGGTCAACGTTTCGCTCGCGGTATGGCTGCTCAAGGGCTTCATCGACGAAATCCCGCGCGAGTATGAGGAGGCGGCGATGATCGACGGATATACCCGGTTCCAGGCTTTCGTGAAGGTGGTGCTGCCGCAGGCGACGACCGGGATCGCGGCGACGGCGATCTTCTGCCTGATTTTCGCCTGGAACGAATATGCCTTCGCGGTGCTGCTGACCTCCGGCAACGCGCAGACGGCACCGCCTTTCATCCCGATCATCATCGGCGAGGGCGGGCAGGACTGGCCGGCGGTGGCAGCCGGCACCACGCTCTTCCTGGTGCCGATCGTCGTGTTCACGGTCCTGCTGCGCAGGCATCTTCTGCGCGGCATCACCTTTGGAGCGGTGCGCAAATGAGTTTCGATGTGAACTCGACCCCGCCGCGTCGCGGCATCACCGACAGGATTCTGCGGCGCGGTCCGCTGGAGGCCATCGCGACGACGACGATCGCCGCCGGCGTCGTCATGCTGATGCAGCCGTTCTCTCTGACGCTCTATTCCTGGTCGTTCGCGACCACGCTGTTCGGCACCCTGTTGTTCACCATCGTGTCGAAGGTCAGGGAGTAGAGATGGCACAGATCAGGGTGGAAGCGCTCGAGAAATCCTTCGGCAATTTTCGCGCGGTCAAAGGCGCCGACTTCACGGTGGAAGACGGTCAGTTCCTTTGCCTGCTCGGGCCGTCCGGTTGCGGCAAGACCACCACGCTGCGGATGATCGCGGGACTGGAATTGCCCACGGCCGGAATCATTCGGCTCGGTGGCGAGGACGTGACGATGAATCGCGCTTCGGCGCGGGATATCGCCTTCGTATTCCAGCTCTTCGCGCTCTATCCGCACCTGAATGTACGGCGTAACATCGGGTTTCCGCTGAAGTGCGAGGGCATCGGTGCGGCCGAACGGGAGCGGCGGGTCATGGAGGCCGCGCGCATTCTGCGCATCTCCCATCTGCTCGACCGCTCGGTGTCGGGGCTTGCCGGCGGCGACCGCCAGCGCGTCGCGCTCGGGCGCGCGATCGTACGCAAACCAAAATGTTTCCTGATGGACGAGCCGCTGGGTGCGCTCGATACCGAAATGCGTGAGGAGATGATCGGCGAATTGCGCGCCTTGCATGATCGGCTCGGCGCAACGACGGTCTATGTCACGCATGACCAGCTCGAGGCGATGGCGATGGCAGACGTGATCGCGGTGATGAACCACGGCAGCGTCGAGCAGGTCGCGAGCCCGCGTGATATCTATGACCGGCCGGCGTCGCTCTTTGTCGCGGACTTCATTGGTTCTCCGCCCATGAACTTGCTGCCGTTTCGCGGCAGCCTCGAAGCCGGCGGGCGGACGATCCGGCTCGGCGAGCGCGACGTTGCCATTCCCGCCGCGCGCGAGGCGCAGGCGGACAGCGATCTCGTCCTTGGCGTCAGGCCCGAACATGTGCGTTTTGCCGATCGTGGCATGGTGCGGGGCGAGATCTACGGCGTGGAATATCTCGGCACGACGCAGATCGTGACCGTGACCACGCCCTATGGCGCGCTCAAGGCGCGCTCGCCCGCCAGCATCTCGTTCCGGACTGGAGAAAATATCGGGCTCGACTTTCGTCCGGATACGCTATCGATCTTCGACCAGGAATCCGGCCGGGCAATCCGTACCGCGTTGCATGACGGAGGCGCGCATGGCTGAGGTCGAGATCAGGGCCGTTTGCAAGACATTCGACAAGACGCGGGCGGTCAGCGATCTGTCATTGACGATTCGCGACGGCGAATTCGTCGCGCTGCTGGGGCCGACCGGCGCCGGCAAGACCACGACCTTGCGCCTCGTCGCAGGACTGGAGATGCCGGACCAGGGTTCGATCCGGATCGGCGGACGCGACGTGACCGGCGAGGCGCCGGCCGATCGCGACGTCGCGTTCGTGTTCCAGCAATATTCGCTTTATCCGCACCTGACGGTATTCGAGAACATGGCCTTTGCGCTGCGCGCGCCGGTCCGGCGCCTGGCGGAGGCCGTGATCCGGAGCAAGGTGGAGGAGGTGGCGCGTCTTCTTCACATCGAAACCAAGCTGCACAACAAGGCGACGCAGCTGTCAGGCGGACAGATGCAGCGGGTGGCGATCGGCCGGGCCCTCGTGCGCTCGCCGTCGATCTATCTGATGGACGAACCGCTCTCCTCGCTGGACGCCAAGTTGCGCAGTGAAATGCGCCTCGAGCTCAAGCGGATTCAGACCGACCTTGGAGCGACGATCCTTTATGTCACCCACGATCAGACGGAAGCGATGACGATGGCGTCGCGGATCGGCGTGATCGAGGCCGGACGGCTGATCCAGATCGGGACGCCGCGCGAGATCTACCAGGATCCGATCAACGCCTACGTCGCCGGGCGGCTCGGGCAGCCGGCGATCAACCTGCTGCCGGCGGCGCTGTTCGCCGGCGCACCGCGTGGCGCCAAGACGATCGGCGCGCGCACCGAGCATCTGACCATCGCGCAGGGCGGCGGAGGCATGCCGGCGACCGTCAGGCGGATCGAACATCTCGGTGACCAGAGCCATCTCCACCTCGACCTCGGCGGCCAACCGATCGTGACCCTGTCCGACTCGGATGCTGATCTCGACGTCGGGGACATCGTCTCGGTCAGTCTCAACAACCCGCTGTTCTTCGACGCGGACGGTGCGAGGATCGCGGCATGACGCTCGATCGGACGGCGAGGGAAAGGCTGGTGCGGGCGCTGGCGGACACGATGATCGCGCACGCCGACGAATTGACCGGCCTCGACCAGGCGATCGGCGACGGCGATCACGGGCTGAACATGAAACGGGGCTTTGAAGCCGTGCTGGCGACGTTGCCGGGGCTTGCGGACAAGGCGCTGCCGGACATGCTGAAGGCGATCGGCATGACGCTGGTCATGAAGGTCGGCGGCGCGTCCGGGCCGTTGGTCGGCACCTTCTTCATGGAACTCGGCAAGTCGCTTCCGGAGCAGCCGGCGCGGACTGAACTCGTGATGGCGACAGACAAGGCGATCGATGCCGTCAAGGCGCGCGGGCGCTCCGACGCGGGACAGAAGACCTTGCTCGACGTCCTTGTGCCGGTGCAGACCGTCCTTGCGGAGGGCGGCGACGCCCAGGCGATCGCGGCGGAGGCGGCGCATGCGGCCGATCGGACCACGCCCATGCTGGCGATCCGCGGTCGTGCATCCTTCCTCGGTGCGCGCTCCATCGGCCATATGGATCCGGGGGCACGCTCGGTGTCTCTCTTGATCGCGGCGGCGGTCGCGACACTCGAACGCGAGGTCAATTCATGAGCAATACGAGCTCCGGCAATGTCGGGATCGTCATCGTTTCACATTCCCGCAAGATCGCGGAAGGTGCCGCCGATATGGTGCGCCAGATGGTGGG
>NZ_JBAURI010000167.1:0-14949 GCF_049581145.1 Bradyrhizobium sp. | reverse complement strand
AAACAGGTCCGGTTCGGGCCGGTGGTGTTCTGGATCCTGGTCGGCACCGTGACACTGCTGGGGATCTGGACGGCGGCGACCGCGACCTATTTCGCCTTCCGTGACGACGTCCTGACCCGGCTGATCGCCCGCCAGGCGGACATGCAATACGCCTACGAGGACCGCATCGCGGACCTGCGCGCCAAGATCGATCGCACGACCAGTCGCCAGTTGCTGGATCAAGAGCAGTTTGGCCAGAAGCTCGACCAGATCATGCACCGGCAGACGGCGCTGGAATCGCGCGCCGCCGCGCTCGGCACGATTCCCGATATCACCGGATCGATCAAACCCTCGCACGGAGCCGTGCCGGATCCCACCGGGTCGACGCCTAAGCCGTCGCCTATCAACGATACCGTCATCTTCGTGGCGCCTCCCGACCGCGAGGCACGCCTGGAATCGCGGGCGCCGATCGCAGCAAACGCCCCGCAGAAGCAATTCGCCGACAACAAGGGCGTCGACAACGTTCTCGTCCGGCTGCAGAACTCGCTCGACAAGGTCGAGAGCCGCCAGTTCGCGGCGCTCAATTCATACGAAGATGGCATGGAATCGAAGGTCCGCCGCATGCGCGGCGTCATTTCCGATCTGGGCCTCGACATGACGCAGCTGGAAGCCGCCGCGCCGCGCGCGCCGATGGGCGGGCCGTTCATTCCGGTGAAATTGCCCGCCGACGCCGGTCAGTTCGAGCGCCAACTCTACCGCGCCAACATGACGCGCGCCCAGGTGGACCGGCTCAACCGGACGCTGGCGCAGGTCCCCTATCGCAAGCCGGTGGTCGGCGAAGTCGAATTCACCTCGGGCTTCGGCGTGCGCACCGATCCGTTCCTTGGCCGGCCGGCGATGCATACCGGTCTCGATTTCCGCGCCCAGATCGGCGATCCCGTGCGCGCCACCGCCAATGGCAAGGTGGTGTCGGCGGGCTGGAGCGGCGGCTACGGCCGCATGGTCGAGATCGACCACGGCAATGGGCTCGCCACCCGCTACGGCCATCTGTCGGAGATCAACGTCAAGGTCGGCGATGTCATCAAGATCGGTCAGGTGATCGGCGAGGTCGGCTCGACGGGCCGCTCGACAGGCCCGCATCTGCACTATGAAACACGGATCGACGGCGAAGCCGTCGATCCGCAGAAATTCCTGCGTGCCGGCGTAAGGCTGAGCGCCGGCTAGACGGTTAGTGACCGACCTCGCCGTTGATGACCGGACCGAACAGCTCCCATGCCTCGCCGTTGAACCGCATCAGCTGCATCTGCTCGATCGGGAAATAATCGTCCGGTGAGGTGTTGACCGTGATCCCCGGCAACAGCATGTCGGAGCTGAAGTCCTTCAAATTGGCGGCCTGCTTCATGACGTTCTCGCGCGTCAGGTTGTCGCCGCACTGCTTCAAGACCTGCACCATCGCCTGGCCCTCGACGTAAGCATAGGCGTTATTGGCATTGGCCTTGTCGCCATCCGGAGAGAACTTGTCCATGAATTCCGCCCACTTCCTGACGCCCGGATCGTCCTTCCATTTCGGGTCGGTCGGATCCTTGATGTAGGCGGTCGAGATGATGTCCTTGGAATATTCCAGGCCGGCCGGCTTCAGCACCGAGGCCACCGTAGTCGCGGTATTGGCGAGAAAGAATTTCGGTTTCCAGCCGAGTTCGCCAACCTTGCGGATCGCCTGGGCCGACCCTTTCGGCGCCGCCCAGGAGAAGAAGATGTCGGCGCCCGAATCGTGCAGCGCGACGATCTGGGAATCGATCGAGGGGTCGCTGACCTCATAGGATTTATCGGCGACGATCATGCCGATCTTGTCGCCGAGGCCGTCCTTCAACCCCTTGTACTGGTCCTTGCCGGCATCGTCGTTCTGCCAGAACACCGCGATCTTGGAGTCCGGGAAATGCTCGAGAATGTATTTGGCGTAGATGCGGCCTTCGCTCTGATAATTGGGCTGAAAGCCCATGGTCCAGGGAAAATTCTTCGGGTCTCCGAACTTGGTGCCGCCCGAGGCGACGAACAGCTGCGGCACCTTCTTGGCGTTCATGTATTTCATGATCGCCGAATTGGACGGCGTTCCCAGCGACTGGAAGATCAGGAGCACCTCGTCGCTCTCGACCAGCTTGCGCGCCTGTTCGATCGCCTTCGGCGGACTGTAGGCGTCGTCATAGGAGATGAAGTTGATCTTGCGGCCGTTGATGCCGCCTTGTGCGTTGATCATGTTGAAGAAGGCGGCTTCCGTCTTGCCGATCACGCCATAGGAGGACGCCGGCCCGCTATAGGGCATGATGTTGCCGATCTTGATTTCGGTATCGCTGGCGCCGGGGTCGTATTTCTTCTGCGCGCGGACCGCGGTGGCGGTCAATGCGGCGACGAGCACCGCCGTGACAAAAAGGCTTGTGAGACGCGCAGGCATCGTGCCCTCCCCGTTCGATTTGATTTTGCAAAAGTGTCGCAAGTCGCACACGCGCTGGCAAGCGCAGCTTTTCATCGGCTTATTCCGCCGAATGAAACGGCGGAGCGGTCCGCTGCCGGAAGCAATGCGGCACGCGTCCGTCGCTCGGAAGCTACGCGCTGCCGATCACTGGGCCACCTTCAGGCTCGGAAGCGGCGATCGCGCGATCATTTCGCCTGGGACACGACCTCGATCATCCTGGCCTCGTCGTCATCGGGGGCGACGGATTTCGCTCGTGCGTAAGCCTCGACCGCCGCGCGGCCCGTCAGCGGCGTCGCCGCCAGCAGACTTTCCGCCAGCCGCACGGCATAAGCGGCGTCCTTGTGGCGCAGCGATGCGGTGAAGGTCGCGCCATCGAAATCCCGTGCCACCATGCGCCTGGAATGCCGGATCACGGCCGGACTCGCGGCAACGCCGCTCTCGACCGCCTCGAGCACGAGCTTCATGTCGAGGCCGGCCCGCTCGGCGATCGCAAGCCCCTCGGCGATCCCCGCGATCTGGATCGCGCCCATCAGATTGTTGATCAGCTTGTAGACAGTGCCGGCACCGACCTCGCCGAAATGCCGGATGGTCGAGCCGATCGGCGCCAGATAAGGCCGCGCACGCTCGAGATCGGCGGCATTGGCGCCGACCAGCAACGTCAGTTTCCCGCCTGCCGCCGCATCCGGCAGGCCGGTGACTGGACAGTCGATAAAGATCAGGCCGCGGGCATGGAGCTCGCGGGACAATTCGCGGCTGTGATCGTAGGAAACCGTCGAGCATTCGATCGCCAGCGTGCCGGACTTCATGGTCGCGACCGCGCCGTCCTTGCCGAGCCACACCGCGCGCGATGCCTCGTCGTCGGCGACCATGGTCACAACGGCATCCGCATCGATCGCAGCGTCCTCGGGCGACGTCGCCCACCGCGCGCCGCGCGCGATCAGATCGTCCGCCTTCGCTCTGCTGCGATTCCAGACGCTGACCTTGAAGCCATTCTCGAGATAACGGCCGGCCATGCCATGTCCCATGCGTCCGAGTCCGATGAACGCAACGCGACTCATGGACTAATCCACGTCCTCGACCGCGCCGGGCGAGGTGCCAAAGGCGCGTTGCGCCAGGGTCGCGGCCATGAACTCGTCGAGGTCGCCGTCGAGCACGCCTGACGTGTCCGAGGTCTGCACGCCGGTGCGCAGGTCCTTCACCATCTGATAGGGTTGCAGCACATAGGAGCGGATCTGGTGGCCCCAGCCGATATCGGTCTTGGCGGCCTGGTCGGCGGCCGCCTGCTCCTCGCGCTTTTTCAATTCAATTTCATAGAGCCGCGCGCGCAGCATGTCCCAGGCCTGCGCCTTGTTCTTGTGCTGGGAACGGCCGGCCTGGCACACCACCGCGACCCCGGTCGGAATGTGGGTGAGCCGGACCGCGGATTCGGTCTTGTTGACGTGCTGGCCACCGGCACCGCCGGAGCGCATGGTGTCGGTCCGCACGTCGGATTCCTTGATGTCGATCTTGATGCTGTCGTCGACCACCGGGAATACCGCGACACTGGAGAACGACGTGTGCCGGCGCGCATTGGAATCGAACGGCGAGATCCGCACCAGCCGGTGCACCCCGCCCTCGGTCTTGAGCCAGCCATAGGCGTTATGGCCGGAGATCTGGATGGTGGCGGATTTGATGCCGGCCTCTTCGCCCTGGGTCTCCTCGAGATATTCGATCTTGAAGCCGTGCTTTTCGGCCCAGCGCGTATACATGCGCAACAGCATCTGCGCCCAATCCTGGCTCTCGGTGCCGCCGGCGCCGGCGTGAACCTCGAGATAGGAATCGAAGCGGTCGGCTTCGCCCGACAGAAGGGCTTCCAGCTCGCGCCGGGCGACTTCCTTCTTCAGGGCTTTCAGCGCGTTTTCGGCCTCGGCGACCACGCCCGTATCGTTCTCGGCTTCGCCGAGCTCGATCATGCCGATGTCGTCCTCGAGTTCACGCTCGACCTTGCCGATGCCGGACAGCGCATCCTCCAGCGAGGTGCGCTCCTGCATCAGCTTCTGGGCCTTCTGGGGGTCGTTCCAGAGATTGGGATCTTCGGTGAGCTTGTTCAGCTCGGCGAGCCGTGCCGTCGATGCCTCGACGTCAAAGATGCCTCCTCAGCAGCCCGACCGACTGCTTGATCTCTTCAACTAGACGTTCGATTTCGGCGCGCATGGGCTCTCTCATCTGCGGCGCGAGCCGCCAGGATCAGAACGGATGTAGCGGCGGGCGGCGCAAAGCGCAATCCATCTCATCGCGGTCCCTAATATAGCCCGCCGGTTCCGGGGCGCAGGATGGTCCGGTCGGCATCCGGTGTGACGGCCGCCGAGCGGCCGTCGGAATCGGCCACGCCCATCAGCGCGTAATTGTCCGACGGTGCCGTTCCCGGCTTGAAGTATTCCCGGATGGTGTTGCCGCTGTCGCCCGGACCCGCGCGCATTCCCGTCTTGGCGTCGACCTCGACGATCTTGATACCAACGGGGATGCGGAACGGCGTGGCGGGCTTGTCGGCAAGCGCGAGCTTCATGAAGTCGCGGGCGATCGGCGCGGCGGTGTGGCCTGCTTGCGCCTCTCGGCCCAGACTGCGCGGCTTGTCGTAGCCGACATAGAGGCCGACCACGAGATCGGGGGAGAAGCCGACGAACCAGAGGTCTTTTGCGTCATTGGTGGTGCCGGTCTTGCCGGCGATCGGCTTGCCGACCTCGCGCATGACCGTTGCGGTGCCGCCCTGCACCACGCCCTCCAGCATGGACGTGATCTGATAGGCTGTCAGGGTATCGAGCACCTGCTCGCGGTGATCGACAAGCTGAGGCTCGGGCTGATTTTTCCAGCCCTCGGGGGCGTCGCAGCCGCGGCACTCGCGCGCGTCGTGTCTGAAGATGGTGTGGCCGTAACGATCCTGGATACGATCGATCAAGGTCGCCTTCACGCGCCGTCCGCCATTGGCGAAGATCGAATAGGCCGTCACCATCCGCATCACGGTGGTCTCGCCGGCGCCGAGCGCATAGGATGGAGGCGGGAGCGGCTCGTCGTCATAGATGCCGAAGCGCCTGGCGTATTCTCCGATCAGGGGCATGCCGATATCCTGCGACAGCCGCACGGTCACCGTGTTCAATGAATGCTTCAGGGCGTTACGGAGCGTGGTCGGGCCGTAATATTTACCGACTGAAAAGTTTTCCGGCTGCCAGACGCCGCCGCCCGGCCCCTGGTCGATCTCGACCGGCCCATCGAGCAGCACGCTCGCCGGCGTATAGCCGTTGTCGATCGCGGAGGCATAAACGATCGGTTTGATGGTCGATCCCGGCTGCCGATAGGCCTGGGTCGCGCGGTTGAACTGGCTCTGGTCGAACGAGAAGCCGCCGACCATGGCCAGCACGCGGCCGGTCCACGGATCCATCACCACCATGGCGCCGGAAATTTCCGGCAACTGCCGCAGCCGATACTGGCCTTCCACTGCCACGCCGTCCTTCGAGATCAGCGGGTCGACATAGATCACGTCGCCCGGACTGAGAACGCGCGACACCTGGGTTGGCATCTTGCCCTTCACCGGGCCGGCCGCCCTCGCCCATCTGACGCCGTCCAGCGTGATGATGCCGGTCTGCCGGTCCTTGCTGAGAGCGCCGCCCAGGTCGCGGCCGGGCTGAAAGCCGATGCGCGCCGACTGGTCGCTGGTCTCCAGCACCACCGCCATCCGCCATGGCGAAATATCCGACAGCGATTTGATGTCGGCGAGTTTCACGCCCCAATCGCCGGAGATGTCGAGCTTGCTGATCGGACCGCGGTAGCCCTGCTCTTCGTCATACCTGACGAGGCCGGCCACCATGGTCCTGCGTGCTTCCATCTGGATTTTCGGGTCGAGCGTGGTGCGCACCGACAGGCCGCCCTCATAGAGCTTCTTCTCGCCATAGCGCTCGAAGACGTCGCGCCGTACTTCCTCGGCGAAATACTCGCCGGCGAACATATGCGCGCTGGTGGCCCGGTTGGTGACGGTCAACGGATCCTTGCGCGCCTCGTCGGCCTCGGCCTGCTTGATCCAGCCATTCTCCAACAGACGGTCGATCACGTAATTGCGGCGCTCGACGGCGCGGTCGTGGTTCTTCACCGGATTCAGCGTTCCCGGCGCCTTCGGCAGCGCCGCCAGAAAGGCCGCCTCGGCGACCGTCAATTCGGTAACGGGCTTATCGAAATAGACCAGCGACGCCGCGGCGATGCCATAGGCTCCGAAGCCGAGATAGATCTCGTTGAGATAAAGCTCGAGGATCTTGTCCTTGGAGTAGGCCCGTTCGATCCGCATCGCCAGCAAGGCTTCCTTGATCTTGCGGGTGAACGAAACCTCGTTGGTGAAGAAGAAGTTCTTCGCCACCTGCTGGGTGATCGTGGAGGCGCCCTGCGGGCGACGGTTGGATCCGTAGTTCTCGACATAAAGCAAGGCCGCGCGCAGCATGCCGGATGGGTCGACACCGCCGTGCTCGTAGAAATTCTTGTCCTCCGCGGCCAGGAAGGCGTTGGTGACCAGTTTCGGAACGGCCTGGATCGGCAGATACAGCCGGCGTTCCCTGGCATATTCGGCGAGCAGCGATCCGTCGGCGGCGTGAATGCGGGTCATCACGGGCGGCTCGTAAACCTGCAGCTGGGAATAGTCCGGCAAATCCTTGGTGAAATGCCAGATCAGCGCCGCAACCGCGGCGACACCCGCAAGAGACAAAACAGTTCCCGCGGCGAACAGAAAACCCAGGAATCGCACTAGCACGCGCATGATCGAATATCCGTTTTGAGCTTGGTGTGGGTGGCGAATCGGGCCCTGTCCGGCATGATTGCAGATGCCCGGCGGGTCCGACGTCCTGATGATGCTTGGCTAGTAGAGCCCGCCCGTCCCCGGGCGCATGATATTGCCGGCGTCGGGCGCGGCCGTCATGGAGCGGCTGTCGGCATCGGCGACGCCGATCACCGAGTAGTTATCCGGCGGCGCGGTGCCCGGTTTGAAGGCCTCCAGGATGACGTTGCCGGAATCGCCCGGGCCTGCGCGCAGGCCGGTCTTGGAGTCGACGCGGATCAGCTTGATGCCGGCCGGGATCTTGAACGGAGTCGGTGGCTTGTCGGCAAGCGCAAGCTTGAGGAAGTCGCGAGCGATCGGCGCGGCGATATGACCGCCGGTCGCCGCATTGCCCCTGCCCAGCGGGCGGGGCTTGTCGTAGCCGACATAGATGCCGACCACGAGGTCGGGCGAGAAGCCGACGAACCAGGCATCCTTGGCCTCGTTGGTGGTGCCGGTCTTGCCCGCAATCGGCTTGCCGACTTCCCTCACCACGGTGGCCGTGCCGCGTTGCACCACGCCCTCCAGCATCGAGGTGATCTGATAGGCCGTCATCGTATCGAGCACCTGTTCGCGGCGGTCGACGAGCTGCGGCTCGGGCTGGTTCTTCCAGCCCTCCGGCGCGTCGCAGCCGCGGCATTCGCGCGCGTCATGCCTGAAGATGGTGTGGCCGTAACGGTCCTGGATGCGGTCGATAAAGGTCGGCTTCACGCGGCGTCCGCCATTGGCGATCATCGAATAGGCCGTGACCATTCGCATCACGGTCGTCTCGCCGGCGCCGAGCGCATAGGACAGATAGTTCGGCAATTCGTCATAGACGCCGAAGCGCTTGGCGTATTCGGAGATCAAGGGCATGCCGATGTCCTGCGCGAGCCGCACGGTCACCGTATTCAAGGAAAGCCTGAGCGCGTTTCTCAGCGTGGTCGGCCCTTGATACTTGCCGTTCGAAAAATTCTCCGGGCGCCAGACGCCGCCGCCTTGCCCCTGGTCAATCTCGATCGGCGCGTCGACTACCACCGTCGACGGCGTGTAGCCATTGTCGAGCGCGGCCGAGTACACGATCGGCTTGAACGAGGAGCCAGGCTGCCGATAGGCCTGGGTCGCGCGGTTGAACTGGCTCTGGTCGAACGAGAAGCCGCCGACCATGGCCAGCACGCGACCGGTCCATGGATCCATCGCCACCATCGCGCCGGACACTTCCGGCAGCTGCTCCAGGCGGTACTGGCCTTCGACCGGATTGCCGTCCCTGAACAGCGGGTCGACATAGATCACGTCGCCGGGCGCCAGCACCTGCGACACCGTCGTCGGCGTCCTGCCGCGGGCCGGACCCGAGGCGGCCTTGGCCCATTTGACGCCATCGAGCGAGACGAGCCCGGTTTCGCGATCCTTGTTGACCGCGCCACCCAGTTCGCGGCCGGGCTGGAATCCGACGCGGGCGGACTGGTCGTTGGTTTCGAGCACCACCGCCATCCGCCATGGCGAAATGTCCGACAGCGACTTGATGTCGGCCAGTTTGACGCCCCAGTCGCCGGAGATATCGAGCTTGCTGATCGGACCGCGGTAGCCCTGCTCCTCGTCATACCTGACGAGGCCGGCCACCATGGTCTTGCGGGCTTCCAGCTGGATCTTGGGGTCGAGCGTGGTACGCACCGACAGCCCGCCCTCGTAGAGCTTCTTTTCGCCGTAGCGCTCGAAGATGTCGCGCCGGACCTCCTCGGCGAAATATTCGCCGGCGAAGATGTGCGCGCCATTGGTGCGGTTGGTGACGATCAACGGGTCCTTGCGCGCCTGGTCGGCATCGGCCTGCTTGATCCAGCCATTCTCCAGCAGACGATCGATCACATAGTTGCGGCGCTCGATCGCGCGATCATGGTTCTTGACCGGATGCAGGCCGGCCGGCGCCTTCGGCAGCGCCGCCAGATAGGCGGCCTCGGCGACCGTCAGCTCATTGACCGATTTGTCGAAATAGACCAGCGAGGCGGCGGCGATGCCATAGGCGCCAAGGCCGAGATAGATCTCGTTGAGATAGAGCTCCAGGATCTTGTCCTTGGAATAGGCGCGCTCGATCCGCATCGCCAGCAAGGCTTCCTTGATCTTGCGGGTGAACGACACTTCGTTGTTCAGGAGGAAGTTCTTCGCGACCTGCTGGGTGATGGTGGAAGCACCCTGCGGGCGGCGGTTCGAGCCGTAATTCTCCGCATACAGCAATGCGGCGCGCAGCATGCCGGACGGATCGATGCCGCCATGCTCGTAGAAGTTCTTGTCTTCGGCCGCGAGGAACGCGTTGATCACGAGTTTCGGAACCGCCTGGATCGGCAGATACAGCCGCCGTTCCCTGGCATATTCGCCCAGCAGCGCTCCGTCGGCGGCGTGAATGCGCGTCATCACCGGCGGCTCATAGTCCTGGAGCTGAGAATAGTCCGGCAAATCCTTGGAGAAATGCCAGATCAGTCCCGCAGCCGCCGCGACGCCAACCAGGAACAGGACGGTCCCCGCGGCAAACAGGAAACCCAAAAACCGCACCACCAAGCGCATCAGCTATGATCCGTTCCAACGCTGCGCCGCAGCTTCAGGCGCCTTTCTTCAATTGGCAAATTTCACGGACTTACAATATTTTCAATACTTTAGAACTGCCGCGATCGCGATCGATTTGCCTCGCGCCGCGCTTGATTTGTCCCGTTTTATAGGGCCTTGGCTGTGGCCAAACTAGGGCTTTGCGGCCGCTTTGTCGGTTCCCTTGGCTTCACCTTTTCGGTCCGCTCAGTCTGCGCTGTTCGATTGCCGGATCAGTTTCCTCATCAGTTGGCTGGCGCGGCCGTCGCCAGCCGCTTGGCCAGGAAGATGTCGATCGCGCGCGCCATCGAGCCGACGGCGCGGGTCCGCCAGCTGTCCGACACCATGTTGTCGAGATCCTGCTTGTTCGAGACATAGCCGAGCTCAACCAGCACCGATGGCACGTCGGCGGCCTTCAGGACCCGAAAGCCCGCCGACTTCAGCGGACGCTTGTGCAGCTTCACTGCGGTCTTCATCTCACCCATCAAAATCCGGGCAAACCGGTTTGAAAACGTGCGCGTTTCGCGCTGGGCGAGGTCGATCAGGATGTCGGCGACGTCGACGGGCGCCTCCGTCAGATTGACGCCGCCAATCGCGTCAGCGCGGTTTTCGTTCTCGGCCAGCCGTTCGGCCTCGGCGTCGGACGCCCTGTCGGACAGCGTGTAGATCGTGGCTCCCTCCGCCTCGCCCTCGCCCTTCGGCAAGGCATCGGCATGGATCGAAATGAACAGGGCCGCGCCCTGGCCGTGCGCGACCTGCACGCGGTCGGCGAGCGGGATGAAGGTATCGTCGGTGCGGGTCATGACGACATGATATTTGCCGCTCTTCTCCAGCCGATCGCGCAACGCCTGGGCAAACGCCAGCACAATGTCTTTTTCGATGATCTCGCCGCCCGACTGCGTCCCGTTATCGACGCCGCCATGGCCGGGATCGATCACGACCACCGGCCGTGTATCCGCAGGCGCCGGCTTGGCCACGGGCGCAGTTTCCGGCGTCGAGATGGAGGGCGCGGCGATGGAGGGCGCGGCGACTATTGCCCGGGTCGAAATCACTGGAGCTGAACCAACGGGCGCTGAGGACACGACCGGCGTGGCGTCTGCCACTGGCGGCGTGGGCCTTGGCTCGGGCTCAGGTTCGGCCTTCGATTCGGTGCTTGTTTCGGTCCCTATTCCGGTCCTGGACTCGGACTGGGTTTGCGTTCCCAGCGATTGGGCGAAGGTCGCGCCGTCGACCGCCTCCAGCTCCAGCACCAATCGAGTCGGCTGCCCGTTTGCCGAATCGAGCACGTAGGAATTGGCGATTCGCGCCGGTCCGGCCAGATCGAACACGATTCGCGATCCTCCCGGCATCACCATCCCGTAGCGGAACGCCTTGATCAGGCCACGGCCAGACATACCGGTCCCCTCCGGCAGGTGGAAACTGACCTGGGGGATGTCGACCACTACGCGATACGGATCGGCGAGCGTAAAGGCGCGGAATTGAATGGCCTTGTCGAGATCGAGGACGAAACGGGTCTGCTTGCCGTCGCCGGCCAATCGGGCGTCGGTGACGATGGGAATACGCGTTGCCGCAGCAGGCGCGCCGACGGACTCGGTGGCGCGCGCCGGCGCGATGTGGACGCACCCCCATGCCGCAGCGCACAATAGTGCAGCTCCCATCAAAGCCGGATGATTTGCGTACCTCGCCAATGAATTCAGTGCCTCCGAGGGGGGCCCTTTTACCGCATTAGAACCCCAAGGTTAATGGTCATTTAATGGGCTTTTGGTGGATAAGCGGCGGTACAGGGGGCAGCCGACGGCTTCCCTTGCGTCGGCCGGACAATCCACGTATGTAAAAAGCTGCTGACGGCTAATACTCCCGGTTGTGTCGCATTCAGCCTCCCGTGCCGCGCGGGAACCTTCGAATTCAGGAAGATTCCCGCGTTTTCCATACCCCCCTGTCGCCAGCGCAGCGCGCGGCCGCCTAGAGGGGACGGTTTCGAGCCCGAGCGGCGTCCTGTCCCAGGCCACTCTTGATAGTATCCGGGGACGGCCTTGAAAGGCGGCACAGCCTGATATCCGGACCCCGTCGGGGCCCGGATTCGGTGTTAGGCGAGCGCTTCGGCGCCACACCTTGGCCTTCAGCGACCAAAAAGGGCGGCACCTGCCGCCATCGTGTTCCAGACGGGCCGACGCCTGATGCGCCAGATTGATTTGCCGACCAAACCCTGCGGAAGATCCGCGTCGAAGCGGAGCGCCAGCTCCGGACGACGCTTTCTTGCGCCGGGTTCGCGTTCGGCGCGGCGCCTCTGGTTGCGTTTCGGCCTTCCCCTCACCCCCGAATCAGGTGGACCGTCGCGTCACCCGGCGGCGCGATGCGCGCTCTCGGCCAAACGCGTCCGTCGCCTCCAAGAGCTTAAAAATGCCAAACAAAATGTTGATCGACGCTACCCATCCGGAAGAGACCCGGGTTGTCGTGGTCCGCGGCAATCGCGTCGAGGAATTTGACTTCGAGACCGCCCAGCGCAAGCAACTGCGCGGCAACATCTACCTCGCCAAGGTCACGCGGGTCGAGCCATCGCTTCAGGCGGCGTTCGTCGAATATGGCGGCAACCGCCACGGCTTCCTGGCCTTCAGCGAAATCCATCCCGACTACTACCAGATCCCGGTCGCCGACCGTCAGGCCCTGATCGAGGCCGACGAGCGAGCCCATCGTGAGGCCGAAGAGGAGAGCGAAAACCGGTCCAACCGCAAGCGTTCGCGGCATCGCAGTTCGCGCCGTCGCGGCAATGGCGAGCGCGTGCAGAGCCCGGTCATCGAGCACGCCGACCCCGAGCAGGCCAAGGCGACTCAGCCGTCGACCGGCGAGGACGGCCACCACGCGCCCGAGGGCATTGAGCATCTGCACGCCGAAAGCGGCGAGGTCCTCGATCACCACGCCGAGGCCGAGCATCACGACGCCGGTCATGACCACGAGGATCATGATCATGCGCACGACGATGCCCACCATCATGACGACCATGCTGAGCATGACGATCACGACGACCATGAGGACGAGGCGCACGCGCACCTGCCGGGCGCAATCCCGGTCACCGACGCGCATCCTGATCTGGAATCTGCCAGCGCGATCGATTTCCTGACCATCGGCGTTCCGATGACGGGCCAAACCGATGCCGCGGATGCGCATGACCCCGACGCTCATGATCAGGAGCATGCGGGGGAAGCTGCCGCGCATGACGACGAGGCAACTCACGCCGCCCACGACCATGACGCCGAGCTCCATGATTCCGAGCACCACGCTTCCGAGCGTCATGAATCCGAGCCCCATGAATTCGAGATCGATGATTCCGGGACCAGTCATTCGGAATCCAGCGGCGCGGGGCACGAGGCGGCCCGTTCCGAGGATGCCGCGGTCGGGCGCGGCGACGAAGGCCATGACGACGACGAAGATGACGACGAAGACGCCGAGGAAGAAGTCGTCGAGTCCGTCGGCGGCGACGACGTGCTGGAAGAGGTGCCGGAGCGCCCGTTCCGGCCGCGTCGCCAGTACAAGATTCAGGAGGTCATCAAGCGTCGGCAGGTGATGCTGGTGCAGGTCGTCAAGGAGGAGCGCGGCAACAAGGGTGCGGCGCTGACGACCTATCTGTCGCTCGCCGGCCGCTACGCCGTCCTGATGCCGAACACCGCGCGCGGCGGCGGCATCAGCCGCAAGATCACCTCGGCCCAGGACCGCTCCCGGCTCAAGGAAGTGGTGCAGGATCTCGATGTGCCCGAAGGCATGGGCATCATCCTGCGCACCGCGGGCGCCTCCCGCACCAAGCCGGAGATCAAGCGCGACTTCGAGTACCTGATCCGGATGTGGGAAACGGTGCGCGACCTGACGCTGAAGTCGCAGGCGCCGACCCTGGTCTATGAGGAAGGCTCGCTGATCAAGCGCTCGCTACGCGATCTCTACAACAAGGAGATCGACGAGATCCTGGTCGCCGGCGAAGCCGGCTACCGCGAAGCCCACGACTTCATGAAGATGCTGATGCCCTCCAACGTGCGGGTGGTGAAACAGTATCGCGACGGCCAGCCGCTGTTCTCGCGGATGGGGGTGGAAAGCCAGCTCGATGCGATGTTCTCGCCGACGGTGCAGTTGCGTTCGGGCGGCTATATCGTGATCAACCAGACAGAGGCACTGGTCTCGATCGACGTCAATTCGGGCCGTGCCACCCGCGAACATCACATCGAGGACACCGCGCTCAAGACCAATATGGAGGCCGCCGAGGAAGTCGCGCGCCAGCTGCGCCTGCGCGATCTCGCAGGCCTGATCGTCATCGACTTCATCGATATGGACGAGAAGCGCAACAACCGCTCGGTGGAGCGCAAGCTGTCCGATTGCCTGAGGCAGGACCGCGCCCGCATCCAGGTCGGCCGGATCTCGCATTTTGGCCTGCTCGAAATGTCGCGCCAGCGCATCCGCGCCAGCGTGCTGGAGAGCTCGACCGAGCCCTGCTCGCAATGCGGCGGCACCGGGCACGTCCGCTCGGTGTCGTCGGTGGCGCTGCAGTTGCTGCGGGGTCTCGAGGAGATCCTGATGAAGGGCGCGACCCATAATCTCGTGGTACGCACCCGCACCGACGTCGCGCTGTATGTGCTCAATCACAAGCGCGGCCATCTGCGCGATCTTGAAAGCAGCTTCAAGGTCACGCTTTCGGTGATCGCCGACCCGACCGTCAGCGGTCAACAATCCTACATCATCGATCGCGGCGAGCAGGTGCATACGCTGGAAGCGGCGAAGGCGCTGCTGGCGGCCCAAGCGGCGGCCTCGCCGCCGCAGGTCGAGGAAGCCTTCGACGACGAAGAGCCGTTCGATATCGAACTCGAAGCCGAAGTGGAAACCGAGGAGACCGAAGGGCTCGCCGATGAGCTCGCCTCCGGCGAGGCGAGCGAGGGCGAAGGCGAACAGCCGCGCCGCAAGCGCCGCCGCCGCCGGCGCGGTCGCGCCAATGGCGAAACGCGGGAAGGCGGACCAGCCCGCGAGGATCAGGACGTCGCAGCCGTCGAAGCCGTCCCGACCGCGGCCACGACGGTTGAGGATGGCGAAGCCGAGGAGGACGACTCCGAGGAGCAGCCCGCTGCCGCCGACCAGGCCG
>NZ_JBAURI010000166.1:0-31900 GCF_049581145.1 Bradyrhizobium sp. | reverse complement strand
CTCCGCTACCGCAATGACTTCGTCGGTCGCGTCGAGTGCGCCGGCGCCGACCAGCATTGCGACTTTGTTGCCGCCGTTCAGGACTTCTGCGGCGGCGCGCAAGGATTCCTCGTCGGGCAATTTGGCGGGACCGGCATATCCCACCCCCGTATGCGTGGCCCCATGGGCCATCGGCGGGTCCTTGTACTCCAGCTCCTGAAGATCATTGGGCAGAATGACGCAGCTGACGCCCCTTCTCACATGCGCGATGCGCACCGCCCGATCCAGCAGGTGGCGGACCTGAACGGGTACACTGGCCAAGCCGACGAATTCCGCAACGTCGCTGAACAGGTTCTGGAGATCGACTTCCTGCTGATAGCTGGCGCCGAGCCCGGATCTCGCCTGCTGTCCGACCAGGGCTACGACCGGAACGTGATCCATCTTGGCGTCGTAAAGCCCGTTCAGCAAATGGATCGCTCCTGGCCCGGAGGTCGCATAGCAGAGGCCGACCTGGCCGGTGAACTTCGCATGCGCGGACGCCATGAAGGCAGCCATCTCCTCGTGCCGCACCTGGACGTATTCCATTGTTTCCCGGGCGCGCTCGAGGGCGACGTCGAGGCCGCCGACGCCATCTCCCGGATATCCGTAGACCCGCTTCAAGCCCCACTCCGACAGCCGATGCCAAACATATTCGCTGACATTCATGATGATTTTCCCTGCAGATCTTTTCGGCCGACAATGAGGATTTCGCCGGGCCAACGCAGTGCGAAAGCAAATGTTGCAAGCGGGCCAAGCTTTCGCTGCTACGACTTTGGTTACAAGCGACAGCTACACGCAGAGGTCCGATGGCGCCGACCGAATGCGACGGTCCATCGGATGCTCTCACGGCAACTTGTAGCAAAAAATAGGAACAAGGCCGCTGCGCGGACCTTACGCAATCCAGAGGCGACACGATAAACAACGGAGGAAAGTTCGATGAAAGCGGACAAGCGAATGCGCGTCTCGGCGCAACGTCTCACCGTGGGCAGCGCTGCACTGGTCGCGTCTTTGGCGTGGCTCACGCAAAGCGCACAAGCCGCAGAACCCATCAAGATCGGGGTGATCGGCGAAGAATCGTCGGTGGCGGGAGCCTCGATCACGAAAGCGGCCCAGATGGCCGCCGACGACATCAACGCGCACGGGGGCGTCAACGGTCGCAAGATCGAAGTCATCACCTACGACGATCATTCCTCCGCGGCAGACGCAGTCAGGGCGTTCCAGCGGGCGGCGGACGAAGACAAGGTGGTCGCAGTGATCGGGAGCTACATCAGCGAAGTCGCGTTGGCGCTCGAACCCTGGTCTGCAAGACTGCACATGCCTTACATCACGCCCGGCGCCGCAAGCAACGACATCTCGAAACAGGTTCACGACGACTACTCCCACTACAAATACACCTTCCACGGCTGGCTGACCTCGGCTTTCATTGCCCAATCGATTTGCGATTTCGACAAGGACACGCTGGTCAAGGACTTCAATATGAAGTCGACGGTGATCATGAGCGAGGATGCCGCGTGGACCACGCCTCTCGATGCCCGTTACCTCGAATGCCTGCCAAAAGCCGGTCTGAAGGTGCTGGACCACATCCGATTCAATCCCGACACCACCGACTTCACGCCGATCTTCAACAAGATCGAAGGCGAGCATCCCGACGTCATCACGACCGGCATCAGCCACGTGGGTGTCCAGCCGACCGTGCAGTGGCACGAACAGCAGGTGCCGATACCGATGACCGGCCAGAGCTCCCAGGCAACGACCAGTTCGTTCTGGAAAGACACGAATGGCGCGGCCGAAGGCATCATCACGGCGACTGCCGCTTCGCCCGGCGTCGCGCTCACGCCGCAGACCATCCCTTTTACCGAGGCTTACACCAAGCGCTTTGGCGTTTCGCCGGCCTACGACGGCTATTCGTCCTATGATGACGTCCACATCATCGCCGACGCCGTGAAGAGCGCCGGCTCAACCGACCCGGACAAACTGGTGGAGGCGCTCGAGAAGACGGACTATGTCGGCACCATCGGCCGCGTCCAGTTCTATGGCCGGAACGATCCGTACACGCACGCCATCAAATACGGCCCCGGCCTGATCACCGGCGTCGACATCCAGTGGCAGAATGGAAAGCAGATGACGGTTTGGCCACGCGACAAGGCCAACGCCAAGATCGAATTCCCGGCCTTCGTCAAACTGCCGAAGCAGGCCGCCAACACGAGCCAGAAGGCGGGATAGCGGACTCCGTCGGCCACACAAGGTTCACCCGGACCCGCACACAGACCTTCGCCTTACGACACGGACCCCGTTGTCGTAAGGCATCCAACCACCTGGATATCTCCGTCCATGCAAGCGCTGCAGATACTCGTCGACGGCTTCGCGATCAGCTCTCTTTACGCCTTGGGAGCGATCGGCTTCACCTTGATATTCGGCGTATCGGGAGTGCTCAACCTCTCCCACGGCGCGATCATGGTCGTTGCGGCGTTGATCGGGTGGTACGCCGGAGGCACCCTCGCCTTCGGGACCTACCTCGGTGCATTGGCCGGCGTGGCCGCCGCACTGGCACTGGCCTATCTCACCTATTTCGTCGTCGTGAGGCCGATTCAGCGGTCTCGTTCCATCGCTCATGAGGAAACGGAGATCTTCGTCCTGACGGGCACATTGCTCTGGGGCATCATGATCCAGGTCGGCATGTCCTATCTCTTTTCCGACAACCCGGTGACGATGCTGCCGCTGGTTTCGGGTACCAGCGATATTTTCGGCGTGACAACGCCCAACAATGAAATCCTGGTGGCGGTGCTATGCTGGCTGGTGATGTGCCTGCTTTGGCTGTTCGTCAACCGAACCGGTGCCGGGAAGGCATTGCTCGCCGCATCCATCAACCCGCGCGCGCTCACCCTGCTCGGATTTAACCTTTCGCGGATCTATTGGCTGGTATGGGGCATCTATGGCGTGCTCGCCGGCATCGCCGGCGTTTTGCTGGCGTCATTCCTCGGCGTCAGCACCAACAATGTGAGCCAGCTCACGGCGAGCGCGTTCTCCATTGTCGTGTTGGGCGGCCTTGGAAGCGTGTCCGGTTCGCTGATCGCGGCCTATGTGGTCGGCTATCTGGAGACGGCGACCGCCTACCTGATCGCTCCGACATTGCGGCCCATCCCGGCGCTGATACTGCTCGTGCTCGTCGTCTACGCGCGCCCGCAGGGATTGCTCGGTCGCAGATAGGAACAGCCATGCATGCCTTGCTCAAATCCCGGCTGTTCTGGATTTCGATCGGCGCGGTCGCGGTGGCGGCGTTGCTGCCGCTATGGCTGTCCGCCTATCTGCTCGGCGTACTCACAGGCGCCTACTATTTCGGCGTCTTTGCGATGAGTTGGGATCTTCTGTTCGGCTTCGCGGGAGAAGTCAATTTTGGACCGACCTTCCTGATCGGCCTTGGCGCCTATTCGGCCGCCATTCTGAACAATCAATTCCACCTCCCGATCCCGCTTTGCCTGGTCGCCGCGGCAGCGACCGCGCTCGTCGGAGGCGTCCTGCTCGCTGTTCCGGCGCTGCGGCTGCGCGGCCCCTATTTCGGGCTGGTGACGCTGGTCGCCGTCCTCCTGCTGCAGAACGCGATCGTCATCTTCGCCCGCTTCACGGGCGGCGAAATCGGCATGACGGTGTTCAACGTCCTGTCGATCGATGCGGTGACCAATTACTACTACGCGCTGGCCTTCCTGATCGTGTGCGCCGTGATCCTGGCCCGGATCGCCAGCTCGGCCCTTGGCCTGATCCTGCAGGCCAGCGGTCAGGATCCGATCGAGGCGGCCGTCCTCGGATTCAACGTGACCAAGCACAAGGTGGCGGCCTTCTGCATCAGCGCGATACTGTCCGGCCTGGCCGGCGCAATGCTGATCTTCTACATGGGAGCGGCGTCAGTCGATACCGTGATCGACATCGGCATCGGGGTGCAGATCATCATTGCCGCCATCCTTGGCGGCCGCAGGACGATCATCGGCGCCGCGTTCGGCGCCGTCTTTCTGATCGTCGCGAGCGAATTCCTGCGCCCGCTCGGGCAACTCAACACCTTCGTCGTGGCAGCGGTCGCACTCGCAGTCATCCTACTGTTCCCGGACGGCATGCTCGGCCTTGCACTGCGCGTCAGGGGGTCGAAGTGAGCCCGCCTCCTTGCCTCGAGGTCCGCGGATTGCGCAAGGCGTTCGGAGGGCTGGTCGCCGTCAACGGCATCGATTTCGATCTGCATGAAGGCCGGATTCTCGGGCTCATCGGCTCGAACGGCTCCGGCAAGTCCACCGTGATGAAGCTGATCATGGGCATCGAAAGACCCGATGCCGGCACGATCAGACTCAACGGCGTCGACCTTGCCGGGCTTCCCCCGCATCGGATCGCGCGGGCCGGCATCAGCATCATGTTTCAGCATTCGCGCCCGCTCCATCGCCAGACCGTCTTGGAAAACATCAAGCTGGCACTCCTTCCCGACTCGTTGCTGCGACTTGCGGTCGAACCTGAAATCGTCGAAAAGGCCCGCGTGATCGCCGAGCAGGTCGGGCTCGGAAAGGTCGTCGACCGGCGACCGGGCACGCTGACTTTCGCGGACCTGCGCCGGATGGAGCTCGCCAAGGCGATCGCGCGCAATCCCAAAGTCATCCTGATCGACGAGCCCTTCGCCGGGCTGACGCTTGCCGAGATCGCCGCCTTTTCCGAGTTGATCCGCAAACTCGGCAGCGAGGGCCGCGCCATCCTGCTGGTCGACCACAGCGTCAGGAGCATCTCCGCTCTCGCCGATCACGTGCTGGCGATGTACCTCGGCAAGCCCATCGCGGAGGGTACACCGGACGACGTCATGGCGGACGAGACCGTTCGTCGCGTCTATCTGGGTGGCAAGATCGAAGACACCGGCTATCGGGCAGCGGTCCAGTCCACCGCGAAACCGCTCCTGCAAATCGACCGGCTTGGCGTATTGTACGGCAAGGCCACGGCATTGGACGACGTCCGGCTCGTGGTCAGACAGGGCGAATGCGTATCGATCGTGGGGCTGAACGGCGCGGGCAAAACCACTTTGTTCAATGCGATCTCGGGGCTGGTGCCGTTTTCCGGCAGCATTCGCTTCGCCGAGCGCGATCTCGTCCGCTCAAACGCCGGCGAGATCGCCCGCACGGGCATCGTGCAATGCCCGGAATCGCGGGAATTGTTCGGAACGATGAGCGTCCGCGAGAACCTCGATCTCGGCGGCCATCTTCTGCCGAAGGACAAGCGCCGAGAGCAGCTTGACCGGCTGTTCGAGCTATTTCCCATTCTTTCATCGCGGCAGGCCCAGGCCGCCCGCACGCTGTCGGGCGGCGAACAGCAGATGCTGGCCATCGCAAGGGCGCTGATGATGCAACCGACCTTGTTGATCCTTGACGAACCGACATCGGGTTTGGCGCCGGTCATCATTGAACAGCTTTCAAGAGCGCTCGGCGAGCTGCGACGCACCAGCGCGATCACGCTGCTGCTCGGCGAGCAAAACGTCACTTTCGCGTTGCCGCATGCAGACCGCGTCTATGTCCTGGACCACGGCCGGCTCACCTGGGAAGGCTCGCCCACGAAATTCGCAAGCGAGATGGGCGTGGGATATCTTTGAGAGGGCCGACAAGACGCCGCTTGCACAGCTTGCCGCGCTGGCATGGTTCCTTTTTCCGCCGCATGCGAACCGCGCCGACGCCCTGCCCGGTCGACGGATGGCCTGTCCGGATCGCTACCCGGCAAACGGCCTGATGCTATCGGAAACCGAATCGGCGATGTGTTCCTTGGAGATGACCCCGACGATCTGCGACGGCCGGCCGCGCGCATTTGTTGTCGTGACGACCGCCATGGCCGCGCCGCGGCGTGACATCCGACGAACCACGTCGAACACCACGTCGCCTTCGCGCGCCAGAGTGAAGGTCCGGTTCGCGACGTCGCCGAGGCGGACCTTGGCATGAGCAGACTCAAGCCCTCGCCTCAGCCCGGTATTGATGCGCAAGACACCGGCGATGTGATTATTATTGGCGACCACCACATACTTCATGCCGCCGCTGGCGCCGTGCTGGCGCAGAAACTCGTCGAGATCGGCATCCGCGGGGGCGAGGATGAAGTCGCGCTCCATCACCTCGCTCGCCGATCGGATCAGAAACATGTTGGCATGCATCGCCTTCGGGACCTTGTGCCCGCGTCCCACCAGCTTGATCGTGTAGATGTTCTCCTGTGACAGCAGCCGCCGCACGCCGATCGCCAACGCCACCGCGATGATGCTCGGCATCACCAGATCGTAGTCGCGGGTCATCTCGAAGATCATGGTCACCGCGGTCATCGCGGCGCCGGTGCCTCCTCCCACCATGGCAGCCATGCCGATGATGGCCGCAGTCGTCGTTCCGAAGCCGTCGATCGGGTGAACGGCCGTCACAAGCGCACCGAACGCGCCGCCAAGCGAGGCTCCCATGAACAGCGAGGGCGAAAATATTCCGCCGGAGGCGCCGGAGCCCAGACTCATGAGGGTGGCCGCGAGCTTGGCAACGGACAATAGCAAGAGCAGCGCCGGAATTTCCAGATTGCCGGTGAGGATCGCCTGGATGGTCGCGTAACCGACGCCCTCGACGTAATAACGTCCGCTCAGTGCGAGAAAGGCGTACAGCAGCAATCCCAGCGCGAACATCCCCAGCGCATGGCGCAGATAAGGATTGTCGATGCGTTCGAACACGTCTTCGGCGAGACTGAGGCCGCGCACAAAGGCCGTGGCGGCGATCCCGATCAATGCACCGAGCAATGCGAACAGCAGGAGTGCCGCCAGCGTCGCCTGATGCGAGGACGACAGGAGCGTCGCCGGAATCGCGAAGGCCGGGTGAATGCCGAAAAAGATCCGCCCGACGAAAGTCGCCGCTCCCGTTGCCAGCGCCACCGGAAGAAACGTGCGCGCGCTCAATTCCGGCATCATCAGTTCGATCGCGAACATGACGCCGCCAATCGGCGTGTTGAAGGTCGCGGCGATGCCGGCCCCCGCGCCCGCCGCCACGAGGGTGATGCGCTGCCACGGCTCCATCCGAATGATCTGGCCGAGCGTGGAGCCAAGTGCAGCGCCGATCTGGATGATCGGCCCCTCGCGACCGACCGCCGCGCCGGTGCCGATCGAAATCGCCGATGCCACGGACTTGACGATCGCGACTACCGGCCGGATCACGCCCTCCCGATAATAGATCGCATCCATCACCTCGGGCACGCCATGGCCACGCGCTTCGGGTGCGAATTTGGTGATCAGAAACGTCACCAGAATGCTGCCGAGGACCGGAACAAGGATGATGAAGACGCCCCAGCGGCCGGGTGGCGTGAACAGGCTCGCATCATAGTTTGTCGAGAACAGCCCGAGGAAAGCGATGTTGTGCAGCAAGCCGATCAATGCACGGAAAACGACCGCACCGACGCCGGCGACAAGCCCCACGACGAGTGCAAGAAGCGATAGCCGAACGAGGCCGATCCGTTGTGGCAGCCTGATTTTCATTCCAAATGACGCCCTTCGAGCGGATGCCAGCAAAAAAGCCAATCGGACGACGGCCCGTCGCCGGCCGTCGTTTCGACTGGCCAGCGATGATCCGCCGCACTGGCATCATGGCGGCTCGCCATTGAACGCCGCGGCTTGCGATCCGGTTCCAAGCACAAGAGTGGCAATGATTTCGATCTCCGGCAGCCGGAAGGCCGCATTCCAACCGCGCCGAGGCTTCGCGAGCCGCGGCTCCCAGGCCCGACCAGGACGGAATCGAAAGCCGTTCCGGGTTAGGAACCATTGGTCCATGGTCGCGTTGCGCACTGGTTCCGAGCCCGCGTGCGACATGGCGCCGGATCTGCGGAGAGTAACGGCTGATGCCGCAATTGTTTGGACCCTATGCCGACACGGTCGTTCGAAGCGTTCTGGTCGCGATCGTCGTGGTGCCGTTCCTCGTGGTCGGGGCGGGCTACTGGATCTCAGCTTCCGAATACACGACCGACCAATCCATCACCCTGGACCAGCCCGTGCCCTTCAGCCATGCCCACCATGTCGGCCAGCTCGGTCTCGACTGCCGCTACTGCCATAGTGCGGTCGAGACCTCGCCGGTCGCTGGCATTCCGCCGAGCCACACCTGCATGACCTGCCATTCGCAACTCTACACGCAGGCCGCGATGCTTGCGCCGGTTCGTGAGAGCCTCGCCGAGGATCAACCGATCCACTGGAACAAGGTCAACAGACTCCCTGATTATGTCTATTTCGATCACTCGATCCACGTCGCCAAGGGCATTGGCTGCACCACCTGCCACGGGCCGGTCGCGACCATGCCGCTGATGCGGCAGGCGGCGCCGCTCACCATGGGATGGTGTCTCGACTGTCATCGCAATCCCGGCCCGAACATGCGACCGGCGTCCGCCGTGTTCGACCCGGACTGGCAATTCCCTTCAGACCAGGCGCGGCGCGCCGCGATCCTGGCCCACCAATATCTCGACAACAAGCATCTCACGGACTGCTCGGTGTGCCACCGATGAAAGCGCATGACGAGTTCCCGGACGGTTCGGCGGGTGCAAGGCCGTCACGTGACGCGGGACTGAATCGGCGCTCCGCCCTGAAGTTTTTCCTTGGCGGCGTGGCCACGACGCTGGCTTCGTGCGGTCGACCTCCCGAGGAGGTGGTGCCCTATGTCCAGATTCCGGAGCGGGAGACGCCCGGACTGCCACTGCAATTCGCCAGCGCCTTGCCGCTTGCCGGCTATGGCCGAGGCGTCATCGTCACCTCGGTCGAGGGCCGGCCGATCAAGATCAACGGCAATCCACGTCATCCGGCAAGCCTTGGCTCGACCGACGTGTTCGGCGAGGCGACCATTCTGTCGCTCTACGACCCCGACCGCTCCAAGGCGCCCTACGGCGGCAATCGAATCCAGTCCTGGAGTTCTTTCGAGGCGGCGTTACTGCCGCGGCTTGACCAGTTGCGCGCCAAACAGGGCGCGGGGCTTGCCCTGCTCACCGGCCGCATCACCTCTCCGACCTTGATCGCGCAGATCGATGCGCTGATGCGATCGATGCCCAACAGCAAATGGTATCGCTACGAGCCCGTCGAAGACGATGCCATTCGCGCCGGCGCCATGCAGGCGTTCGGTCAGGCCGCCACTGGGCTGCCGCGCCTGCGCGACGCGCGGGTGGTGCTGACGCTGGATGCCGATCCGATCGGTTTTGGACCGCAACAGATCCGCTCCGGTCGCGACCTTGTTGAGGCGCGGCGCTCGCATGTTCCGACCGACTCGTTGCGGCTCTACACGGCCGAGCCGTCATGGACCTTGACGGGCGCGCTGGCGGACCATCGCGTCGCGCTGCAACCGGAATTGATCCGCAATGTCGCGATCGAGATCGCGCGCGCGCTCGGCGCCGCGGCTGAGCCGCCGCAACTGCCCGGCGAAGCGGAGCAATTCACCAGGGCGGCGGCGGCCGATCTGATGGCCCGGCGCGGCGCGGCCCTGGTGCTCGCCGGGCCACGTCAGCTGGCGGAGGTGCACGCACTCTGCCATTGGATCAACGCCCAGCTGCAGGCGCCGGTGGATTTCATCGCACCGGTCGATCCCGTCGCCACTGGCCATGCCGACTCGCTACGCGGTCTGGTCGCCGATATCCACGCCGGGCGCGTCGGCACCTTGATCATGATGGGCGTCAATCCGGTCTACGACACGCCGGGCGAGCTCGGCTTTGCCGACGCCCTGTCCGCGGTTCCGTTCTCGGTCCAGCTCGGCCCCTATCGCGACGAGACCGCCGAACGCTGCACCTGGCATCTGCCTCAGACGCACGTCCTGGAAAGCTGGTCCGACATCCGGGCCTTCGACGGCACTGCGAGCATCGTCCAGCCCCTGATTCAGCCGCTCTATGACAGCCGAAACGCCCATCAAATGCTCGCGATGCTGCAGGGGGACATGGCGTCGTCCCCTATCGATCTGGTTCGCAGGCAGTGGCAGCCGCAAAGCGGCGCCAATGGCGATCCTGAGGCGTGGTGGCGGCAGGCGCTGCAGGATGGCGTCGTGGCAAATACCGCGTCGGCCAGAATCTCGCTGCCGGCGCCAAAGCTGCCGCAGCTCGCGCCGGCCGCCAGCGCGCAAAACTACACCCTGGTGCTCTCGCCCGACCCGTCCGTCTTCGACGGCAGCATGGCCAACAATGCGTGGCTGCAGGAATGCCCCAAGCCGTTCACCCGGCAGGTCTGGGGCAACGCGCTCCATCTCGCCGAGGAAGACGCCAAGAGCCTCGGCCTGGTCGACGGCGACGTGATTCAGCTCAAGCGAGGTCAGACCAGCCTTGAAGCAGCTGTGCTGGTGCGCGCGGGCCAGGCGCCGCAAACCATCGAGGCGACGCTGGGCTACGGCCGCACGCGCGCCGGCAGCCTCGGCAATGGCGTCGGCTTCGATGTCTACCCGGCGCGGCAAATGGATTCGCCATGGCTGACCGACGGCTTCACCATCGTCCGCACTGGGCGCAACGAAAATCTGTTGCGTACCCAGCATTTCTTCGAGCTGGAGGGCGAAGCCCGGGATCTGCAGCCGCGCCTGACGCTGTCCGACCTTGCCAAGGACGCAGCAAAGCACGATTTCGATTTCAGCAAGCCCGGCGCCAATCCGCCGACGCTCTATCCGGCGCCGCATGACGACACCTACGAATGGGCCATGGCCATCGACGCGTCGGCCTGCATCGGCTGCAATGCCTGTGTCGTTGCCTGCCAGGCCGAGAACAACGTTCCGATCGTCGGTCCCGACGAGATCGCGGAAGGCCGCGACATGCATTGGCTGCGCATCGACGACTATGTCGTCGATGGACGGCCGGGCTTCAGCCCGACGCCCTGCATGCATTGCGAACATGCGCCCTGCGAGCCCGTCTGTCCGGTCGCCGCCTCTGTCCACGACAGCGAGGGACTGAACCTGCAGGTCTACAACCGCTGCGTGGGCACGCGCTTCTGCGAGTCGAACTGTCCCTACAAGGTCCGCCGCTTCAACTTCTTCGGCTATGCCGACGGCGAGGAATATGGCAGCCTCGGTGAGGATATCGTCAAGGCGGTGTTCAATCCGAACGTCACGGTCCGCGCGCGTGGCGTGATGGAGAAATGCACCTATTGCGTTCAGCGCATCAGCCTGGCGCGGCGTGACTCCGAGAAGGAGGGCCGCGCGATCGGCGAGGGCGAGGTCGTCACCGCCTGCCAGGCGGCGTGCCCGACCCAGGCCATCAATTTCGGCAACCTGTCGAATCAAAAGGCGGCCATCCACGCGTTGCGATCAGAGGCGCGAAGCTACGCGCTGCTCGGCGAGCTCGGCACCCGCCCCCGCACGACCTATCTCGCCCGCCTGCAAAATCCGAATCCCGACTACGGAAAGGCGCGGTCGTGACCATGACGGCGACCAGCAATGTCGAAGCCGCGGCGGACCCCGAACGATGGACGCTGCCTGGCGCGCGCAGCTTCGATGCCGTCAACGCGATGGTCGCCTCGCCGCTGCTCGTGCCCGAGATGTGGAGCTGGCGCGCGTGGTGGATCGGCTTCGCCGTCAGTCTCGTCGTCACGGCCGGATTTCTGATCGCGGTGTTTCTCATCCTGTACCGCGGTATCGGGATCTGGGGCATCAACACCACGGTGGTCTGGGGCGTGGCCATTGCCAACTACGTGTGGTGGATCGGCATCGGCAATGCAGGAACGCTGATTTCATCGATGCTGCTCCTGATGCGCCAGAAATGGCGCGCATCGACCAACCGCTTCGCGGAGGCAATGACGCTGTTCGCCGCCACCATCGCCGGCATCTTCCCGATCATCCATCTCGGCCGTCCGATGTACTTCTACTGGCTCACGCCCTATCCCAACACCATGCACGTGTGGCCGCAATGGCGCAGCGCCCTGATCTGGGATTTCTGGGCGATCCTGAGCTACATCCTGTTCTCGATCCTGTTCTTCTATGTCGGCCTGATCCCGGATCTCGCGACCCTGCGCGACCGCGCCACGACGAAGGCGCCCGCCGTCATCTACGGCGCATTGGCGCTGGGCTGGCGCGGCTCGGCTCGGCACTGGCAGGCCTACGAAACACTGCATCTCGCGCTGGCCTGCCTGGGCGTGCCCCTTGTCGTATCGTTGCACAGCGTGGTCGGCATGGATTTCGCGGCAAGCCTGATGCCGGGCTGGCAGGAGACGATCTTCCCGCCCTATTTCGTGGTCGGCGCCATGTATTCCGGCTTCGCGATGGTTGTGTGCCTTGCCGCGCTGGTGCGATGGGGCTTGCGCATGCAGGGCCTGATCACGATCGCCCATTTCGATGTCATGGCCAAGGTCATGCTGGCGGCGGCGATCATCATGGGCCTCTCCTACGGCACCGAATGGTTCAACGCCTGGTATGGCGGCGATCACACCGACCGCGGCCTGCTGGCGTTCGAGTTCACGGGTGCCTACGCACCGATGTATTGGGCGCTTCTGCTCTGCAACGTGGTGATCCCGCAGGCGTTCTGGTTTGCCGCGGTCCGCCGCAGTCTCGTCGCGGTGTTCGTCATCGCGGTCATCATCAACATCGGGATGTGGCTGGAACGCATCCTGATCATCTGGAATACGCTGTCGCACGGCTATAGCCCCAGCATGTGGCGGTTGTTCCTGCCGACGCTTTGGGACTGGATCACCACGTTCGGCTCGCTCGGGCCGTTCGCCCTGATGTATCTCGTTTTCGTCCGCTTGGTGCCGGTTGTCTCGATGCACGAGGTGCGCAAGCTGGTGGCCGAGGAGCAGACGCGATGAGCGGCCTGTTGCTCGCCGAATTCAGGGACCAGCGACGTTTGGTCGACGCCGCCCGACGCGCGCGCGGCGTGCACTACCGCTTGCTCGATGCCTACACACCCTTCCCGGTCGAAGGCTTGTCGGAGCTGCTCGAACCTCGTCGCAGCCACATCCGCCTGGCGATGTTCATCGGCGGCGTCGCAATGGCGGCGCTGGCCTACGGCCTGCAATATTACTCCGCGGTCATCAACTATCCCTACAATAGCGGTGGCCGGCCGCTCAATGCCTGGCCGGCCTTCATGCTGGTGCCGTTTGCGACGGGCATCCTGCTGGCGGCAGTTTGCGGGTTCGCGACCTTCCTGTTCGAAACCGGCCTGCCGAAACTGCGTGATCCCCTGTTTGCCGTCGAAGGTTTTGAGCGCGCAAGCCAGGACCGCTTCGTGCTGACGATCGAACAGCCCGACGAAGAGGACGACCGTCAACGAGCGATCGATTTTCTCAAACGCTGCGGCGCGTCTTCCATCAAAGAGGTCGGGCCATGACCCGCCGCCTGCCGGCATTCATTCTGCTGTTCGCCTGCGGCTGTGTGCTGATGGGATGCGATCTCAGCATGACCCGGCAGCGCAAGCTCACGACCTACGCGCCGACGGCATTGTGGCCCGACGGCAGCTCGGCGCGGCCACTGCCGATTGGCGTGGTCGCGCAAGGCGACGTCGATCGCGCCGCGGCCGCAAGGACCCCGCCGCCCGTCACCGCGGACTTGCTGGCAAGGGGGCGCGAGCGCTTCAATATCTTCTGCACGCCTTGCCACGGCCTGGCCGGCGACGGCGACGGCGTCATCGTGCAGCACGGATTTCCGGCGCCACCCTCCTATCACATCGATCGGCTGCTTGCGGCGCCGGCGCAGCATTTCTACGACGTGATGACCCATGGCTACGGCGTGATGTACTCCTACGCAGATCGCGTCGATCCGCACGATCGCTGGGCGATCGCCGCCTATATCCGCGCTTTGCAATTGTCGCGGCGCGCCAAGGTGGCGGAGGTTCCGGATGCCGCGGAGCACATCCGATGACCTCAGGTCGCACTCGCATCATGTCCCTGGTGATCGTCCTCCTCGCGGCAAGCCTGATCGCCACCGCCATCATCGAGCCAAAGATCGCGGCCGCCGGCTGGCTGATAGGGCTCATTTTCTGGGCGCAGATCCTGGTCGGCAGCCTCACGCTGGTGATGATCCATCGCCTCACAGGCGGCCGCTGGGGCGAAACGATCGCGCCTGTCGTCGAACCAGCCACTGCCGCCGTTCCGGTGCTCGTCTTGCTGGCCATTCCCCTGTTCGTCGCGATCCCGGTACTCTACCCCTGGTTTGCGCATCCGCCGGCGCTCGAGCCCGATGTCCTCTCATTCTATCTGAACAGGCCCGCTTTCGTACTTCGCTCCGCGGTGGCATTGGGCGGCTGGTCGGCGCTGTCACTCCTCTTGCCGCGCATGACCGGCCCGCGCGGGCAGCTTCTTGCCGCCTTCGGCCTCGTCTTCCACGCCCTTGTCATCAGCGGCGTCTCGATCGACTGGGTCCTCTCGCTCGAAGCGCCTTTCACGTCGTCGTCGTTTGGCGCCAGTGTCGCGATCTCCTGTCTGGTCGCAGCGCTCGCCTGGGCGGCGCTCCGGGCTCCCATGGCCACTGACGATCCCGGCGTCGGCGACCTCGGTGGCCTGCTGCTCGCGACCGTCCTCGGCCTCACCTATATCGACTTCATGGCGGTGCTGGTGATCTGGTACGGCGACCTGCCGCGCGAGGAAACATGGTTCGTAACGCGCGAACCCTTTCCCTGGGCGACACTTGCCGCGACCGCTTTCGCGCTCGTTTCAGTCATCCCGATCCTGACCTTGATCCAGTCGCGTTTTCGCAACGAAAGAACCCGACTGCGCTCCATCGGTGCCGTGACGCTGGTGGGGCTCGCGGTCTACGACGCCTACCTGATCGCGCCGCCGGCCGGCTCGGCGGCGCTCGCTGCAGCATTGCTGGCAGTCGTCGCCATCGGGCTCGTCGTCGTCCTGGTCATGTCCTCGGCAGCCCGCCCCTCCCCCTCGTCGCAGGAGGCCGCCAATGCCCGATGAAGGACATCTTCAATACGTTCCGGAGCCGCCTGCGGTCAGCATGACGTTCATTGGCTGGACGGCGTTCAGCGCGCTGCTGCTGCTCGGCATCGCCATCGGCGGCTTCCACGCCATCTACCAGATCTCGGTTCCGACCAAGACCGTGCCCGCGCCCGCGACTTTCCCGCAACCGCGGGTGGACACCGGGCAGATTGCGGAATTGCATCGCATCGAATCCGCACAACGGAGCAAACTCGAGAGCTGGGGCTGGACCAACGATCAGCACACGCTCGCGACAATCCCGATCGAACGCGCCATGCAACTGCTGGCTGGCAAAGGGAGCGACGCTTATGCCCCGCTGCTCGCGCCGCAGCCGGCGCTGTCCGCGCCGACCGCTGCCGCCGAGCGGGCCGTCACTCCTGATGCAGCCGCGCAAGGCGGACAGCCCGCAGCCCCTCCACCGGGGGGGACCAAGCCGTGACAACCTGGACCCCGATCGCAAGATTCCTCGTCGCCGTCGCGGCGACGGTGTCGCCCGGCGCGCAGGTGATGGCGGGCGTCGTCACCGCGCAAATCAGGACAGTCGCCGCAGCGCCGGCGCCGAACGCGGAATTGCCGCTCGACCTCGGCTTTCTCGATGACAGCGGCCGACGTGTGACGCTCGCCGGCGCCTTCGGCGGCAAATCGGCGGTCGTCATATTCGCCGATTACACCTGCCGCAGCCTCTGCGGTCCGGTGCTTGAATTTACCGTCAACGGGCTCGCCAAGACCGGACTGACGCCGGGCGCGGATTACCGCCTGGTCGTGATTGGACTCGATCCGCGAGACGGCATCGACGCCGCCCGAACGATGCGCGCGGAGCACATGGACGGCACCTCTCCGATCGGCCAGGCCGCGGTATTCCTGACCGGCGGCGACCACGAGATCCGCGCAGCGACGCAGGCGGCCGGCCTGCGCTATTACTATGACGCCGAACATGATCAATTCGCCCATCCGGCAGCGGTCTATGTGGTCGATTCGATCGGACACATCCGCCGCGTGCTGTCACCGCTCGGGCTGGACGGCGGCGATTTGCGCCTGGCAATCGTCGACACCGGCCACGGCGCCGTCGGCACGTTGGCCGACCGTATCCATCTGCTGTGCTATGGCTACGACCCCGTCAAGGGCATCTACACCGAGCGCATCACCACGATGCTCGAACTTGCCGCCCTCGCGACGCTCGTTGTGCTGGCGGGAGGTATTTCGCTGATGGTCGCGCGCGAAAGGCGGAGTGCGCCGACATGAGCCTCGCCCAGTTCACGACCGCCGCCTCCGACTACGCGGTCCATGTCGACCGACTGTTCATGCTGCTCTCGGTCATTTCGGTGGCCGTGGTCCTGCTGGTTTCCGCGCTGATCATCATCTTTCTCGCCCGCTACCACAAAGGCTCGCGCGCGCCGCGGGGCGAGACGCCGGAGCGCTTCGACCGCGAGGTCGAGATCTGCTGGACCGCGGCAACCTTTTTCAGCTTCCTGTTCATCTTCTGGTGGGCTGCCTCCGACGAGCTCACGGCATTGAAGGCGCCGCCGAACGCGCTTGAGATTCACCTCGTCGCCAAGCAGTGGATGTGGCGCATTCAACATCCGAGCGGCGCCCGCGAGATCGACGAACTGCATGTGCCGGCGCACACCAATGTCCGGCTTGCGATGACGTCGGAGGACGTGATCCACGATCTCTACCTGCCGGCGCTGCGATTGAAGCAGGACGTGCTGCCCGACCGCTACACCTACCTTTGGTTCAACGCGACCAAGACCGGCATCTATCATCTCACCTGCGCCGAGTTCTGCGGCACCGATCATTCCGTCATGGCCGGGCGGCTCGTGGTCGTCACGCCGGAAGAATACGCGCGCTGGAGCGCAGCCCAGCCCGAAGGCGATGACCTCGCCCATCAGGGCGAGGTCCTGTTCCATTCGCTGGGCTGCTCCGGCTGCCACACGCCGGGCTCGACCGTGCACGCACCCGACCTGCACGGCATCTACGGGCACGCGGTGCAGCTTGCGGACGGCCGCACCGTCAGCGCCGACGAAGCCTATCTGCACGACTGCATCGTGCTGCCCGCCAAGAACAGAGTGGCCGGCTTTCCGCCGCTGATGCCGAATTTCACCGGATCGGTGAACGAAGGCCAGATCGTCGCACTCGTGGCCTACATCAAATCGCTGACGCCGCAAATGGCCGGGTCGAGCCGGGGAGAAACGCAATGAGCGAGATGACGTTGCCGTACGTGGCCGGGGAAGCGAGCCCGGCGTCGAGCTATCTCGACGAAGGCCATTCGGTCACATCGTGGCTTGCCACCACCGATCACAAGCGGATTGCCATTCTCTATGCGCTTTCCATCACCGTCTTCTTCTTCATCGGCGGCATCGCGATCGCCCTGGTCCGCCTCGAGCTGATCAGTCCGACCGGCTGGTTCATGACATCGGACGAATACAATCGGGCCTTCACCATCCACGGCATCATCATGGTGTGGTTCTTCCTGGTACCGTCGATTCCCGCCACCATGGGGAACTTCATCCTGCCTCTGATGATCGGAGCGCCCGATGTCGCCTTTCCCCGTCTCAACCTGATGTCGTGGTACCTCTACGTCCTCGGCGCGGCCTTCACCGTCTATGTGCTGCTGTCCGGCGGCGTCGATACCGGCTGGACCTTCTATCCTCCATTCTCTTCCGACTATTCGCACTCCGACGTCATCCCGGCCGCGATCGGCGTCTTCGTGGTCGGCTTTTCGTCGATCGCGACCGGCGTCAATTTCCTGGCCACGATCCACATGCTGCGCGCGCCGGGCATGACCTGGTTCCGGCTGCCGCTGTTCGCCTGGTCGATGTATGTGGTCAGCATGGTGATGGTGCTGGCAACGCCGGTGCTTGCGATGTCGCTGTTGTTGATCTGCGCGCAGCGCTATTTCCACTTTCCGATCTTCGATCCTTCGGCCGGCGGCGATCCGTTGCTGTTCCAGCACCTGTTCTGGTTCTACAGCCACCCGGCGGTCTACATCATGATCCTGCCGGCGATGGGTGTGGTTTCGGAAATATTTGCCTGCTTCGCGCGGCGGCGCGTCTTCGGTTACACCTTCATGGTGTTCGCACTGCTGATGATCGGCGTTGTCGGCTTCATGGTGTGGGGTCACCATATGTTCGTCGCCGGACAATCGCCGCTCGCCAACCTGATCTTCTCGTTCCTGTCATTCATCGTCGCGGTCCCCTCCGCCATCAAGGTGTTCAACTGGACCGCCACCCTCTATCGCGGCCAGATCGGCTATGAGGCGCCGATGATCTATGCGCTCGGCTTTCTCGGGCTGTTCACGATCGGCGGCCTCACCGGATTGTTTCTCGCTTCGGTGCCGATCGACATCGCCGCGACGGATTCCTATTTCGTGGTCGCGCATTTCCACACCATCATGGTCGGTGCGACCGTATCGGCGTTCATGGCCGGCATCCATTATTGGTGGCCGAAGATCACGGGGCGCTGCTACAATGAGTTCTGGGCGCAGTTCGCCGCGATCACGATGTTTCTCGGCTTCAACCTCACGTTCCTGCCGCAGTTCATCATGGGCTGGCTCGGGATGCCGCGCCGATACCATTATTACCCGGACGTGTTCCAGATCTGGCATGTGCTGTCGAGCGGCGGCGCGATGATCCTGGCGGCAGCCTACGTGCTGCCGCTCGTCTATCTCGGCTGGTCGCTGTTCGCCGGCGAACGAGCGGGCGACAACCCCTGGCACGCGACCGGCCTCGAATGGCAGACCAGTTCGCCGCCGCCCAAACACAATTTCTTGCGGCCGCCGCGCATCACCTCGGAGCCCTACGCGTACCATGAATTCGGTCGCGCCCGCGAGGAAGGACAAGAGACGCCAATCGGGCAGCAGGGCGAAGTGCCATGACCGATCTGGCCCGCGCACTGCAGGAACCCTGGCCCGATCTGCGCTTGCAGCGCGAAGGGGTCGGGCTCGGCATGTGGTTCTTCCTGACCAGCGAAGTCTTGTTCTTCGCCGCGCTGTTTTGCAGCTATGCGGTCTACCGCAGTTTCAACGCCGAGGCGTTTCACATCGCCGCCGCGCACACCAAAATTGTCTACGGCTCGATCAATACCGCGCTGCTCCTGACCTCGAGCTTGACGATGACAATCGCGCTACGGGCCGCCGCCGCCGAGCTTCGCCGGCCGACATTGCTTTGCCTGCTGGCCACGGCCGCGCTCGGCATCGCGTTCCTGATCTGCAAGGGACTCGAATATCGCAGCGACCTCGCCGAGCATCTGGTCCCCGGCGCCGGATTCCCGCTGACGCCACCGGCCACCCAGATCTTCTGGGGGCTGTATTGGATCATGACCGGCATCCATGCCCTTCACCTAACTGCAGGCATCGCGATCGTCCTGGTCGTGACGACCTTGTTTCGGCGCCAGATCATTCCCGTGCAGGGCTCGACCATGGAAGGCGTGGCGATCTACTGGCACTTTGTCGATTCGGTCTGGCTTGTTTTGTACCCTCTGATCTACCTGGCGGGCCGCTCATGAATGACGATGGTTCAGACAACAGAGCCCTGTGGCGGGGCCCGGCGCTGGCCTGGGTCGCCCTCATGACGCTTTTCGCGGTCAGTCTCGGCTCGGCCTATATTCCGCTCGGTCGCGGCAACATAGCGGTCAATTTGGCGATCGCCGCGGTCATGGTCTTCGTGCTGGTCACATTTCTCATGGACCTAAGGAATTCGACCGTCCTGATCCGGGTCATTGCCGCGGCCGGCCTGTTCTGGACCATCATGATGTTTTCATTGACCTTCAATGATTACCTCACGCGCTATTATTGAACGGCTTGAAACGCCGATGTAGCCTTTCGCCCGAAGCGTTTAGCTCTCGCCTTAGTGCGGCTGACCGGCCGTCGCAGTTTGGCCCTCCAGATAGGACAGCACGGCCTGAAGTTGCGCATCGCCGGGGGCGCCAATCAGGTCCGCCTTGATCGGGGGCGAATAGGTCTCGTTCCGGACAGCGGGCGGCTTTGTCGCCTCGCTTTGATTGAGCGGCCCCGGGTTCTTGAACGCTCCGCGCAACGTGCTCTCGCGCATCATCACCCCACCGCTGATCTGTTGATCCTTGGGGGCCTCGACAACCTGATCCGGCGAGATGCCGTTATCCTGGATGGAACGACCCGAGGGCGTAAAGTAGAGCGCCGTCGTCAGCCGGACCGCGCCATGTCCCTTGAGGGGAATGATGGTCTGAACCGATCCCTTGCCAAAGCTCTGCGTTCCCATCACCGTCGCGCGGTGGCGATCCTGCAAGGCTCCGGCAACGATCTCCGAGGCCGACGCCGAAGCACCATTGATCAGAACTGCCACCGGGGTGCCCGGCAGCATGTCGCCATTGTCGGGCGCCTTGAATATGTGTTCGTCGCCCGCCTTGCGGCCACGAATGGAGACCACGGTTCCCCCGTCGAGCAGGTCGCCCGCCACATCGACGGCAGCGGCCAGCAATCCGCCGGGGTCGTTGCGCAGATCGATCACCAATCCCTTCATGTGGCCATTGTCCTTGTCTTTGAGGGTGTTGATGGCCTGTTTGAAGCTCGCTGCCGTGTCGCCGCCGAATTGACTGATCCTGATATACCCGATGCCGTCCGCTTCGAGCGTGGATTTGACCGAATTGACCTGGATGATCTGGCGCGTCAACGTCTTGTCAAACGGCGCGTCCTTGCCGCGCAAGATCGTCAACGTCACCGTCGACCCGGGATCCCCGCGCAGCAGACCGACGACTTGCTGCAAACCCATCCCCTGCGCGCTCGAATGATTGATCTGAACGATCAAATCCCCGGGTTCGAGCCCAGCCTGCGCGGCCGGCGTGCCGTCGATCGGCGAGACGATCTTCGGAACGCCGTCCTGTTCGGAAATCTCCATGCCGAGGCCGCCGAACTTGCCGACGATATCCGCCGAAGATTGCTTGTACTCCTGCTCGTCCATGTAGTCCGAATGCGGATCGAGGCGCGTCAACATCCCCTTGAGCGCATCTTCGGTGAGTTCGCCGGAAGTCACCGGATGGACATATTCGCGCTGAACGAGCCCGATCACCCCGTCAAGCAAGGCAAGATCGGACATATCTTCGTTTGACCGCTGCATGGCGAAGGCGGTGACCAGAGAAATGCCGACGATGCCGGCGACGACGAGGCCTACAAGGGCTATTCGAATCCGCGTCATCATTCATTCCTCTCGCGTTCAGGGCCGCTTTGGCCAGTCCTAGCTCTCGCAAATGGTGAAGTCAAAAGCCGTAAAACGCCAAACGTCGTTCAGATGGGCGGAGTTCCCTGAGCAGACGGCCGGGCCACCCGTCAACGAGCCAGATGTGGTCCTACACCGTCCGTACCTCGCTGCTCGCAAGACCCGGGCTGATGGCTTCCCGCGCCGCCTGGCGGGAATGATCCGCTCCGATCAGAAGATAGACCGCCGGAACGACGAACAGCGTGAACAGCGTTCCGATCGAAAGCCCGCTCGCGATCACAAGCCCCATGTTGAAACGCGAAACCGCCCCGGCTCCGCTGGCGAGGATCAGCGGAACCACGCCCAGCACCATTGCCGCGGTGGTCATCAGGATCGGGCGCAGCCTGATCGCGGTTGCCTGCTCGATGGCTTCGCGCTTGGTCAGCCCGGATCGCTGCAAGTCATTGGCAAATTCGACGATCAGGATCGCATGCTTGCTGATCAGACCCATCAATGTGACGAGGCCTACTTCGGTATAGATGTTCAGCGATGCGCCACCGAACCCGAGACTGACGAAGATCAGCGCACCCGCGATCGACATCGGGACCGAGACCAGCACGATGCAAGGATCGCGGAAGCTTTCGAACAGCGCGGCAAGCGACAGGAAGATGATCACGATGGCAAATCCGAACGTCGCAACGAAGCCGGAAGCCTCCTGAACATATTGGCGGGACAGGCCGCCATAATCCACGGTGTAACCCTGCGGCAGGGTTCTGGCGGCCAGGCTGTTAAGGAAGTCCAGCGCGTCCGCCTGCGCCACGCCGGGCGCCGCAACACCCTGGATCGTGGCGCTGTTGAGCTGCTGGAAACGATCGAGCGTCTCCGGCACGGTCCTGGTCGTGATGTGCGCGATGGTCGAGAGCGGTACGGGAATCCCGCCCGCATCGGCCACATAATAGTTGAGCAGTTGATTGGTATTGAGGCGAAATCGGCGCTGCACCTGAGGAATGACCTTGTACGAGCGCTGATCGAGGCTGAAATAGTTCACATAACCGCCGCCCAGCATCGCGGCCATGGCGTTGCCGACGTCGCTCATCTTCAAACCCAGCTGCGCCGCCTCGTCACGATCGATCTCAACGGTCGATTCCGGGTTGTCGATCTTGAGGTCGGTGTCGAGGAAGATGAACTTTCCGCTGGCAACCGCGGCCTTCAGGAATTGCTGGGCGACATCGTTGAGCCGATTGAATGAATCGGTCGTCTTGAGCACGAATTGGACCGGCAGGCCTTGGCTGCCCGGGAGCGGCGGCAATTGGAAGGCGGCGATCCGCGCGCCGGCGACCTTGTCGAGTTGCTGCTGCAGGATGGGCTGGAGCTGGTTGCTGGTCCGCGAGCGTTCGTCCCACGGCTTCAGGACCATTCCCGCGACCACGTTGGTGGGAGCGTTGATCTGAAACACGTGATCGGTCTCGGGATATCGTTTCATGATCCGATAGACCTGATGGGCGTAAAGCACCTGCTGCTGCACCGTCGCATCGGGCGCCAGCGTGGACAACGCGATGACGACGCCCTGGTCCTCCTGCGGCGCAAGCTCGCTATTTGCGCCCGTATAGAGAAAATAGATGCTGGACAGGACGATGACCGCGAAGACGGCCGTCACGGGCAGATAGTCGAGGCTGCCGTGGAGCCTTCGGAGATAGAGACGCCGCAGCGCGTCGAAACGACGATCGATGTAGTCGGTCAGCCGCTGCTGCCTGCCCGCCGCCGTGTCGGCCCTCTTGAGCAGCCGCGAACTCATCATCGGCGACAGCGTCAGGGCCACGACGGCCGATATCGTCACCGTCCCGACCAGGGTGAACGCAAACTCGGTGAACAGCGCGCCGGTCAGCCCACCCTGGAATGCGATCGGGACATAGACCGCGATCAGAACGACCGTCATCGCGATGATCGGCCGAGCGAGTTCTCCCGCTGCCTCGATCGCCGCCGAGGTGGGAGACTTGCCTTCCTCGAGATGGCGGTTGACGTTCTCGACCACAATGATCGCATCGTCCACCACCAGCCCGATCGCCAGCACAAGCGCCAGCAGCGTCAGAAGATTGATGGAAAACCCGAGCGCCAGCATCATCGTGAACGTGCCGACCAGCGACAGCGGGATCGCGACCATCGGGATGACGACCGAGCGCACCGATCCCAGGAACAGGAACACGACGAGATTGACGATCACGAGCGCCTCGACGAGCGTCCTCGCCACGTCGCCGATCGCGGCATGGACGAAATCAGTGGAATCGTAGACGATCTTCCCCCGCAGGCCGCTGGGCAGCTGTCCCTCAATACCCGGGAAGATCTTGTGCACGCCGGCGATCACGTCGAGCAGATTGGCGGTCGGCGCCACCTGGATGCCGATATAGACCGCCGGCTTGTTGTCGAAGGCGACTTCGGTTTCGTAGCTATCCGCGCCGAGCGTGACGTTGGCGACGTCCTTCAAGCGAACGATCGCGCCGCCAGCCTGCTTGACGACGAGATTGGCAAACTCGCGTTCGGTATGAAGGCCCGTCGATGCGGTCAGGTTGACCTCGACCATCTGGCCCTTGGTGGTGCCGAGCCCCGAAATATAGTTGTTCTGGGTCAACGCCGCGGAAACGTCGGTGGCGGTGAGACCGTAGGCCGCCAGCTTGTCCGGATCGAGCCATGCGCGCAGCGCAAAATTCTCTCCGCCGATGATTTCCGCGGTCTGCACGCCGGGCACGGCTTGCAGCTTCGGCTGCACGACGCGAGTGAGATAATCGGTGATCTGGTTGCGGGCCAGCACGTCGCTGTCGAAACCAAGATACATGGCGTCGATAGTCTGGCCGATCTGCACCGTCAGCACCGGTTGCTGTGTCCCGGACGGGAGCTGGTTGAGCACCGAGCTGACCTTGGTGCTGATCTCGGTGAGCGCCTTGTCCGCATCGTAATTCAGACGAAGGTTGACCGTGATGGTGCTGACGCCGCTGGCACTCTTCGAGCTCATGTAGTCGATGCCGTTCGCCTGAGCGATCGCATTCTCCAGCGGAGTGGTGATGAATCCGGCGATGACGGCGGGATCTGCGCCGTAATAGGTCGTGGCAACGGTCACGACGGCATTCTGTGTCCGCGGATATTGCAGCACCGGCAGGGAACTCATCGCCCGGAGACCGAGCGCAAGAATCATCAGGTTCAGCACTGTGGCGAGAACCGGCCGGCGAATGAAAAGGTCGGTAAAGCTCACGGGCCCTCACTCTTCGGAAACTTGAGGGTTGGCGCTGAAAGGGACCTTCACGTCATTATCGATCTGAACCGGGGAGCCGTTTTGCAACTTGTTTTGCCCGGCCGTGACCACGGTGTCCCCGGCCTTGATTCCGTCCAGCACGGCGACCTGATCGCCGCGGGTCTGACCGGTCTTCACGAACACCTGGCGCGCGACGTCCGGCGTCTTGCCATCCTTGGCGGTCGCCTCGCTGTCGACCAGATAGGCGATATCGCCGTAGGCGTTGTAGTAGATCGCGGTCTTCGGCAGCGTGACATAGCTCTTCGGTACCCCGATATCGATGTCGACGGTCACGAACATTCCCGCCAGCAGCTTCTCATCGGGATTTTTCAACGTGGCGCGCACCTGGACATTGCGGGACGCGGTATTGACCTGCGGATTGATCGCGAGAATTGTGCCGGTGAAACTCGAATCCGGATAGGTGTCGACCTTTGCCGTCACCTGCTGCCCGACCTTGATCTTCGCCAACGACTGCTGCGGTAAATAGAAGTCGACGAAGATCGGATCGAGCTGCTGCAGCGTTACCATCGGCGTGCCTGGAGCGATGAATTGGCCGACGTCGACCTGCCGGATGCCAAGGCGGCCGGAGTAAGGGGCCGTGACCGATTTGTAGCCGACCAGCGCCCGTTGTTGGGCGACCAGCGCCTGATCGTTCTTCAGCGTCGCCAGGTCGGTGTCGGCTGCCTGCTGGCTGACGGCGTCGGTCCGCAACAGGCCGCTGTCGCGATTGTAGTTCAGCTGTGCTAGCGAGGCCGTTGCCTCCAACGCCTGCAGATGGGCGATATCATCGGCCGCTTCGAGTTCGACAAGGAGCGCCCCTTTCTCGACCTTCTCGCCCGACTGGAAATGGATCGCCTTGACGATGCCCGCAACCTGGGCGCTGAGATCGGCGCCCTTCTGGGCCCGGGTGCTGCCCACCGCTTCGAGCCGCTCCTGCCATTGCTGAGTGGTGGCCTCGATCGTGGAGACCGCTTGCGGCGGGTTCCGCAAACCGGCGATGGCTTTATTGATCATCCTCGCCTTGAATGCCTCGAATCCAAACACCGCGCCAAATACCACGCCGACGGCGACCAGCATCATGATCATGCGACGAAGCATCTGAGAGTTTCCGGACCTGCAAACCGCTTGACAACGCGGCTATGACGCGATGGGTCCTAAACCGGGCCGCCGCAGGCATTATCGCTCGATCGCTCGCGCAACCGCTTCATCCGTGCGCGCGGCCTCAATCACGACTTTGTTTCACGAAAACAGGAATCGCGCGGACACGCACGATGAACGCCATCGTGGTCGGCACCACACCAGCTCGCATGATCGGGTCAGCGAAGCCAACGGCACTTCCCCACGTGACCCAGAATACGCCCCAAATGCAGAAAGCATTTCCCATCCCTCGGCCAGGGCGCGGCAACTCGTCACATGTGGCAGTGAACGAGGAACGCCATGCGGCGAATCGCGCTTCGCCGTCAGCACGTGGCACAGACCGAAACGGTGGGGCGGCGCGGCCGGTGTCCGACTTGTGGAGGACACAACATGAATCAATGGACCAATGCCAAACTTTGCGATGTCGGGAACCTCATCCTCGGCGCCATCCTGTTTTTCACACCGTGGATGTTTCAATACCCAGCCGGCACGCCGTGGCGCGTTGCGCTGGTCACCGGCGTGGTGATCGCAGCGATCTCGATCGCGGCTTTGGCGGCTTTTGCCGTCTGGGAGGAATGGCTTAATCTCGTCATCGGCCTCTGGCTGATTGCTTCACCCTGGATTGTCCACTTCGCTGGCAGCACGGCGATGCGCGTCAACGTCGTGATCGGAGTGCTGGTCGCGATCCTCGCGGCGATCGAGCTGATCGACACGACCCGGTCGCCTCGGCCAGTCGCCAGGTAGTAGAACGCCGGCAATCGTTGTCGCCAAGTCTCTTTCGCCAGGTTACTTGGCGAGGTTACAAAGGCCGCCGCAGCGTGAAGCCGCGGCGGCCGGGCTCGCGGGCTGAAAACGCAGCAGTTCTCAAAGCTCCTTCATGACCTGCGCATAGGCAAGAAGGGCAAACAGCGCTGTCCCGCCGATGACGTTTCCCAGCAGCACGGGAACGATGAAGCCGAATACCACCGCTTGCCAACCCATCATGTTGTTGAGCATCAGCATGAAGGATTCCATGCTGCCGGCGATGACGTGCATGAAGCCGCCGGCAGCGATCAAGTAGGTCGTCGCCACGATGACCCCAAATTGTCCGCCCTCGGCGCTGGGCAGCAGCCAGACCATGGCGGCGATCAGAAAGCCGGCGGAAACTGCTTTGAGCACCATTTCGATCCAGCCGTGGCCCAGGATTTGCCGGCTGATCTCCAGCATCTCGGCCCTGAGCTCGGCGGAAATCACAGGGGAAAAACTGCAAAATGCCGCCGCGAACAGCGTGCCAGCAAAGTTGGCGAGCAGCACCACGCCCCACATCCTGGCCGCACGTAGCAGATTGCTCCCCGACCAGTCCGCCATGACAGGCAAGACGACGGTGATCGTATTCTCGGTGAACAATTGCTGGCGGGAGAGTACCACCATGACGAAGCCAAAGCAGTAGCCAAAACTGGTGACCAGCGGCCGCCAGCCGGCGTCCGGAAGGTGTTGCTCGAGCACAGCCTGCGCAAGCAGCGAGAAACTGATCGACAAGCCCGCCGCCAGTCCCGACCACCACAGCGAGGTGACCGGACGGTCCATTTCCTCCTGGCCGAGCTTGCGTACGATCTCGTAGATGACCGGCGTGCGCGGGCTCGATCGTTCCTCGATATCCTCGATCTCGCGCGATGTGACGTTGCCTCGGTCTGTCTCCGCGTGCTGCCGCGAGGCGTCGGTCCGCGTCTGACTGCCGGCCGATCTTTGGCTGTGGCGCTGGGCCATCATACTTGAATGCCTCGACAATTATCCGGCCTTTCGGACGACATCGTTAAACACGCCCTTGGATCGAAATCGTTCCACCAATCGAACCTGCTCGGCAAATTAATTGAGGCCGGGCGGGCGCATCCGGCCACCACGCGGCGGTTGACGGCCCGGCCCGAATGCGCCTGCACGAACAAAAGCCAAGCTCGTGCCGCACCTCGATATTTTTGATTTTGCAAATGATCGTTCTGGCGCGCGGAGCGTTTGAGATTGAACGGCCCTTTGGGCGGGCCGCTTTTGGGAGCGGGAAAAATCCGTTCATGCGGTGTGAGGCCAAGCAGCCCCAGAGCTCGAAGCCCGGGAACCTCCGCGTGCGCACGGGTTCACAAGGCTGTCATGGCTCGCAGCGGGAACGGTGACTGCATGACCTTTCCGGACCGCGGAGCCGCGCTGGCGACCGCCCTCGCGTTGGCAGTAAAACGTCGCGCGAAAGTTATCAGGACGATCTCGGACAAAGCTGGCCTCAAGCGTTATTAGGCTCGTGCAGCGGCTTGCTCTTGAGAGGCGCATACCATGGAGAAGCGGTATTTGGGGAGCTTGCTGGCTATCGGCGCGGCAATTGCCATCGTTTTTTCGGTAGGCTTTACAACCCTCAACGCCAGCGGTTGCTGCCGACAGAATCTGGCCAAAGCCGAGAGCGTCCTTCGCACTCAAAGATGGCAAAACTGGCGTTACGCGTATGCGCGTTCGGTTTCGATCGCAGTTAGCGATCACGCGGCTTAGCGAGCGGCTTTCATGTTTCCGAATCCGCCGTCACCTCTCCCTGCCGGTGCACCATCAGCGCACCCCGACCCGCTTGGTCAGCAGAACTGTCTCTGCACGCCCAAGCCTGGACACGCCAAGGTCGCCGCCGCCGGGTCCGTTCGGCGCGCGGCAAAGAAGCTTCGCCGCCAACGTCCGCGGAAATACAGCATGACTTCAGCCAGCGCGGCTTCTCGCGTACAAAACGACCGGCCACCGAAGCTCTTCATCGGACTCCACCGCACGCCCTGCGGCACGATCTGGCAGCGGCCGTCGCCGTCCTGGCGGATGCGACCGATGATTTCGCCAGCCTCGATCCACTTTAGCCACCACACGCTGTCATCCACATTATCTCGCTGGAGTTCGATGGTGGCCATCTGAGTGCCCAGACGGGAAGCCTGTGTTCTGATGCGGTTCGTGGTCTTCAATTTCAAATTCGGAAAATTGTTCCAAGCATGAATGATGGGAACATTCCGGCCAGAAGCGACTTCACAGACGGGCAACGCCCCGATATGTGAGTCAGTCCCATTCTTGCACCATCCAACCTCCAGCTCCTGCTCGAGCGAGCCAGACAATTTGCGGCTGCAGCGTTCGAAGCCGCGTGCGCGGCGGACGCGGCCGCTGCGATCGATCAGGTGCTTTTGAAGGATCTTCGTCACTCCGGGCTGGCGATGTCGGCCTTTCCCGAGGCGATCGGTGGCTGCGGGTTGTCCGAGGCCAACCGCCAAAGCGAGTTGTGCGCTGTGCTCCGCATGATCGGCGCCGGCGATCTGTCGATCGCCCGTTTGTTTGAAGGTCACGTCAATGCGATCTCCCTGGTCTGTCGTTACGGCACGGACTCACAGATCGGCTCTCTCGCCGCTGATGTCGCCAAGGGTGCGCTGTCGGCAGTCTGGGGAGCGGACGATGCTGCGGGTCTCAGGATCGTAACGCTTGGCGGCCGGGCCGAACTTCGGGGCCGGAAGGTCTTGGCCTCGGGTGCGGGCCTGGTCACGCGTCCCATCGTAACCGCCGCGAGCCCGGATGGACAGTTGATGTGCCTTTTGAGGCTCTCGCCAGGTCAGGCGGTCGATCTCAGCGGCTGGAACGCGCAGGGCATGCGATCGACCGCAACTGGGGCCGTCGAGCTGACCGGCATCCTCATCGGCCGCGATGAAATCGTCGGCTCGGCCGGCGACTTCATGCGGCAACCCTATTTTTCCGGTGGCGCATGGCGCTTCTGCGCGGCGCAACTGGGTGCGATGGAGCGCCTCGTCGAACTCTTCCGCGACCACCTGGTTTCACGAGGCCGCGGAGACGATCCCTACCAGCTGCAACGCGCGGCTCACTGCCTAGCCGCGGTCGCGACAGCCCGCTTCTGGATCGAAGAGGCAGCCCGCAGGCTTGGCAGCGAGGAAGCCGGCGCCACGTCGATCGTTGCCTTCGCCAACCTGACGCGCATGGTGACGGAACGATCCGCTCTGGACGTCATGGAAGCCGTGCAGCGCGGGGTCGGACTAGCCTCCTTCATCCGGCCGCATCCCATCGAGCGCATCTGCAGGGATCTCGCGACATATTTGCGGCAGCCCGTGCCGGACCTGGCGATGAGCGATGCCGCCCGAGCGTGGATGAACTCCCCCAATGCAGTGGGAGAATTTTGATTGACCGCCGCAGAATACCTCGACACGGTTCGGCGGCTGCCGCTGGGGACGCTACAGGACCTGACTGCCGGATTCCCCTTCGCTGTGCTGTCCCCCCATCCCGATGATGAAACCCTCGGAACGGGCGGACTGATATCCGCCGCCTGCGCGGCAGGACAGCGGGTCGATGTCATCGTCATCACCGATGGATCGGGATCGCATCCGCGCTCACAGGCCTTTCCGCGCCAGCGCCTGATCGAGCTCAGGCGGACGGAAGTCGAGGCCGCGGGCTCCGTGCTGGGATTGGCGCCGGACCAGTTGCATCACCTGGGCTTGCCCGACACGCAGGCACCCATGTCGGGGCCGGCCTTCGACGCCGCGGTTGCCGCAATCATAGCAGCGTGTACCAAATCAGGCGCTCGATCGCTGTTCGCGACATGGCACGGCGACCCGCACTGCGATCACCAGGCCACGGCGCAAATGGCCAAAGCCGTGAGGCAGCGTATCCCGGATATCGGGCTTTGGGCCTATCCGATCTGGGGCTGGCATCTGGATCCATTGCTGCAGCTTCGCGATTCTTGGCCTCGAGGACTGCGTCTCGACATCTCACGGCATCAGGCCAGCAAGCGCGCAGCCATTTTCGCGCACGCATCGCAAACGACCGACCTCATCGATGATGACCCCCAAGGCTTTCGGCTCACCGAGGCAACCCTCGGCCTGTTCCTGGGCCCTTTCGAGTATTTCCTGAAAGTCGTCGATGAGTAGGCGGACAGAGACGATCCCAGTCGAGTATTTCGACCAGAAATATCGGTTGAATATCGACCCCTGGCAATTTCGCACCAGCGACTATGAGCAGGCAAAATACCAGGCAACGATCGGAGCGCTGGGGAGACCACGATTCGCCAATGCGCTCGAAATCGGCTGTTCGATCGGCGTGCTGACCGGCCTTCTGGCATCCCGTTGCGCTGCGATCACCGCGATCGATGCTTCGGCGATTGCCATTGCGGCCGCGCGAAAAGCCGGCATCTCCAATGTCACGTTCGAAGTCGGCACGCTGCCGCGAGATTTCCCGCCCGGACAATTCGACCTGATCGTGCTATCGGAGGTCTTGTACTATTTTTCTGCGGTGGATCTTCGATGCGTCGCCACGCTATGCGCCGAATCGCTCTTGCCAAACGGAGAGGTTGTCCTTTGCCACTGGCTTGGCGATACCGATTATCCGCTGACCGGACAGGCGGCGAGCGAATTGTTCGCCGAAGCCATTGCTTTCAGACTGCCGGTTCGAGAGATTCGCTGCAACGACGTCTATCGGCTGGAAAGACTTTCGGCGACATAGCCGGCAGACGAAGCTGCCGCAGAATCATGGTCGCCAGGGCGATTTGACGCGGCAGTTCGGACGGTCGTAACGGTGCGCCACGCTGGAGCCCTGGGCTTTCACGACAGACCTGTTGCCAGATGTCTTCAAACCTGCTGCCCTGCCGCGTCAGCCACTTCGTGGTGGCGTAAGGAAGTCCTGGTGCCGCCGGCAGCCGGTCGAACAACGAGTTTTCTTGGACCAGCTTGCGCAACCGCCCGCGGCAGATCGCACGGCGGGTTGCCAAAAGCGCGGGTTCGAGGTCGTCGTCGCAAGGAGAGTCCGGTATGGCATGCCTCAGCCGCATCGTGTCCGCCGCTCCGCCCTGAGCGCGACCGTCGAAGCGGCATGACGTCGAGACGCTGACCGCCATGGAGTGGCGCACCTTGAATCCGGCCCGATCGAGCTCCCGGGTCAGAGCGGCGTCTTCGCCCACTGGCTGCGGCGGCAAGCCGCCGATGGCTGTGTAGGCGGCCAGCGTCACCGCCAGACTGGCGCCCGAGGATACCCGATGATTGGGCCAGGGATCGTGAGGGCGCGGATCGCATCGCGCGTAAATCTCCGCGAGCAACCGGAGATAGGTATCTTCCAGTCGACCGCGCTGCAGAAACGCGCTTCCCAGATTGACCAGTTCGACCGGATCGGCATCGATGTAACCGGCAACGCAGTCGACGCCCTTTGCAAACTCCCGAACCGCGGCAGCGAACCACGTCGGCGCGACACAACTGTCAGCATCGGTGGTCAGGATTATTCCGCCTTCGTCCACTCTCCCGCGAAGCTCGGCAGCAGCGAGATCCATGGCCCGTTTGCGAGCCCACCCGGCGCTTTGCCTTTCAGGGGGCAGCCGCTCCTCTACCACATCTATCGGATGAGGCGTTTGAGATGCGAATGCGCGAGCGACCGGCGCGGTGGCATCGGAGC